>NZ_FOXR01000021.1:0-41852 GCF_900115765.1 Caldicoprobacter faecalis
AATTATCTCTGTAATATTTTTTAAAACCCATAGTTGACATTTTTACTGAATAAAATTATCCTTTTTGAGGTGACATTTTCACAGACTATTGACATAATGGTGATAAACATCTTGACCCTATCGCACTTTTAAGCTATAATTCGATTCGTTGACTCTTGTATTGACTTTTGACAAGGAAAGAGTGAGGGATCATATGGAATTGGTAACAGAGATAAATACGCTACGCCAAGAACTGCACAATATAATATTAAAAAACCAAAAGCTGTGTAGTGAACCGGTAGTCAAATACAGTCAAAAGCTGGACAAACTGATTGAGCTTTATTACTCTCAAACGTACAATGCATCAAAAAAAGGGGCTTCAAAAGAGTGAGCCCTTTTTTTATTCCCCTTCTTCCTTTATCAGCTTTTTTACCCTCTTTTCAAACTTTTCTCTGTCCATCATGACTATTCTACCGCACTTTAAACATTTTATCTTGAAATCTGCTCCCACTCTTATTATTTCCCATTGGTCATTGCCACAGGGGTGTTGCTTGCGCGTCTGTACGATATCACCTACCGAATACTGATTTGGCATCACTGTTTCTCCTCCTTTTCGGACTGAATTATAACCCTGCGGGGATAAGGTATCCCTATATCGTTTTCATCGAAAGCCTCTTTGATTCGCTTTTTCAACTCTCGTTCTACTTCCCAATGTTTTAAGGGTAAAGTACGGGCTACGGCACGAATGGTTATCTGGGAATCCCCCATATCTATAACCCCCAAAACCTGGGGCTGTTCAACTATGTTTTTATTCTCCTGAGCATACCTCTTTGCAACGTCTTCTATGAGCTTAATGGCCCTATCAATATCGGTCTCGTAAGGCACGCTTATGTCGACCACAGCCAGCACATTGCCCCTCGTATAGTTTACCACTTTTTGTACTTGTCCGTTAGGTATAATGGTCAAATCGCCTTTAAAACCGCGTATCTTGGTAATCCTTAAACCTATTTCCTCCACCGTGCCTGTCGTATCGCCTATAGTAACAAAATCTCCCACTGCATACTGGTCCTCAAACAATATAAAAAATCCACTGATCACATCCTTTACCAAACTCTGAGCTCCAAAGCCTATGGCCAATCCCCCTATGCCAGCCGTAGCTAAAATAGAAGTAGTATCCACAAATTGCCCCAAAACAGTAAGGCCTGTAACAAAATATACGGTATATTTCAATATGCTATGAGCCAGAGCCCGTAGGGTATTTACCTTTCTTACATCTACACCAATTTTTGCCTGAATCTGTGCATTAAAAAATCTATCTATTAAAACCTTGACTATCCTGTATACAACGCCTGCCAAAAACAATATGGCCAATATCTTCAAAGCTATGAAAGCTAAATGTTGGTAGTTTTCTATTGTGAATCCTTCAATCCAGGCATTCAGTTCCCTGCCAATGCTAAGCAAAAATTCCTTCACAATATTGATTCCTCCTTCTCCTCATTAAACGCCTCTATCTTTTATGGCTTGCTCATGCTGCACGCCTCCACAAAAGCTTTAAATAGTAGCAACATGTTTTGATGATGCCTATACATCCGCTCAGGATGCCACTGAACCCCTACCGCAAAGGTATGCTCTCTGGATTCGATAACCTCAATGACGCCGTCATCGCTTCGGCCGGTGGCACAAAAAGGAGGAGCCACTTCTCTTACAGCCTGATGATGAAAGCTGTTTACCCGTATATGCTGCTGCCCCATTATAGAGCTTATCCTGGAACCGGGTTCAAGCCTGACCCCGTGAATGGGATGCCACCCGGGCGCTGTTTGACGATGATTTATGGTAACTTCAGATTTCAATTGAGTGGCTATATCCTGATAAAGCGTCCCACCCATAGCCACGCTCATCACCTGAATCCCCCTGCATATGCCCAGTACAGGCTTGTCATTGTCCATAGCCCAGGCGCAAAGCCTTATCTCTGCCTCATCACGAATTGGATTTACCTGCCCTAAAGCGTAATGGGGATATTCGCCAAAGTAATGGGGGTCTATGTCGCCGCCTCCTGTAAACATGATGCCGTCCAGTCTGGAGGCCAAAGAACAAACATCCTCAACATCGATATATGGCAACACCACAGGCAGCCCTCCAGCCGCGTATATGGCCCTACAATAGTCGCTGTGCAGCTGAATCCTATCAGCCTCCAAATCATAATCGCAGGTAATACCTATCAAAGGCCTCATGCTCCCTACACTCCCATTTTCATCATAATATCTTTTTATTCCATGTTACGCAACCCCGTTTTATTTTTATACTCCTCTATTTTAGAGCCACGCTTTAACTCATAGGCCCTGTACAATATGCTAAATTTACGGAGACTATTTTATCACATTTTTATGCCTTATTCCCCCTCTTTTTGTAAAAAGATTTGATTGCAATAATTATTCTCAATTGATAATGATGGATATTATCTTTTGTTTGCCGTTCAAATAATTTTTGTTGATTTTTAAGCTATTTTATGTTGCATTTCTCCATGAAATGAAATAATATAATAGTAATTTTATTCTTAATTGAAAATGAAAGGAGTTTTAAACATGGGAAATGCTCGATACGATGCAGGGCAGAGAGCCAACAGAGTAGGCATTATAACAAACGCTCTGTTGACGCTGCTGAAGCTGTTAGCAGGTTTGGTGGCCCACAGCACTGCCATGATCGCTGACGCCGTTGAATCGGCTTCAGATATATTGACCACATTGATTGTAGCACTGGGATTGAAAATAGCAAATAAGCCCGCAGATCAGGAGCACCCATACGGCCATGAAAAGGCAGAGGCTATTGCGGCAAAATTCGTTGCCGGATTCCTGCTGGCAGCAGGGCTGGCGATTGGCTGGAAGGCAGTACAGCACCTGATCACAGGCGACGTCGAAACGCCCGGCGTTCTTGCCCTTTATGCGGCCATTCTAACTATAATCGTCAAGGAAGTTCTGTTTCAGTATACCATCATCGCCGCCAAAAGGATAGACAGCACGGCACTCAAAGCCAATGCCTGGCATTATCGCTCGGATGCCTTGACCTCTATGATAACCCTGATAGGGATTGGTGCAGCCAGGCTGGGCTATGCCGCAGCTGATCCGATAGCAGCCATACTGGGTGCCATACTCATTTTAAAGATGGCATATGAGATATATGCAAGGTCTATCTCAGAGCTGATGGACTCCTCGGCTCCCCCAGAAAAGGTGGAAGCCATACGCCAAATCATACTTTCAGTGCCGGACGTCAAAGGAATAGACCTTTTAAAGACCCGTAGGCACGGCAACATGATATACGTGGATGTTGACATAGTTGTTGACCGTCGCATAAGCGTGCTTGATGGGCACAATATCGCCAATGAAGTAAGAAGTGCTGTAATATCAAAGGTGGGAGATGTAAAGGACCTCATGGTACACGTAAACCCTTGCGAACCAGCATCTCTCCACTCCGCGTGTCAAAAATGCGATAAATCGTGCTAAAAATCAGTCGCCGAAGCGTTTATCTATCATGTCTGCTAGCTCGTCAAGACTTCTATGGTCGATCAGCTTCTCAGCGTCTTTACCATATTTCACAAGGTTATATAGTGGGATGAGCACATCGGCCTGACGTCCCTTCCTCTCGTTCCACGCCTTTAAATCCTCCTTTATCTCGTTGGGCGTCATATAGCTTTTGGGCCGGTATCCTAGGCTGATACAGCGAATCAGAAATCGCCTGTAAAGATACCGCACCTTCTGGGTGACATCGGACAGGTCTTCCCACCGCGGCTCCCTCTCAATCAAGGAGGTCAGCCAGTGCTTCCACCTACTGGCATATTCCTTTCCCAACGTTTTTAGGTCGATCACCTTTTCCTTCACATCCACATATCCAGCATCAGTCCCCATCCACTCCTCTTCCTGTATCAACCTTGCCAGCAGCTTGATAAGCCTCCTCATTACTCTATACAACATCATGGCAAGTGCAGCAACCAACGCAATTACAAACGCTATACTTAAAACATAAGCCAAAACCTCGAATATGTAGTCAAAGATATTTGGAGCTCTAGGCTCTGCCTCGGGCAGCATATCCAGCATCCCACCATCCGGCGGCATCTCCCCTCCCGGCTCACTCATAGGCACAAGGTTGCTTAAAAATAAGATGACCTTGACAATCAACAAAATTATGGCATTAACCAGCCATAAAACCGCTTCCTTAAGGCGGCTCAAATTTGCTACAATGCCTATCAATATAAATGTCAGGGCAATCAGCAGCCTGTTGTGCCGCAAAAGCCCGGAAGAAAGCACAGGCTCACCGTTTCTGGATAGAGTCGCTCTTTTGAGTTGTTGTAGGTTAAATATGATAAGGCTTATGCCGGTATAAATAAAGCCCATCCGCGCTACCAAACCTGCATAGGGCATGAGCGTCATTGAATGCTTGTAGAAAAAGTAGGCTACAAAATATATCAGTATCCCCACCCACAAGGCAGCAGAGGGGAAAACCTCCTCCCACCTGCGCTCAACAAAGGACATCCCTCTGAAAAGCAGCACAACCCCTACGCTGTATGAAGCCCACAGCGGCAGACCCCAGCCGAAAACGCTATATGCCAGAGAAAATGTAATGATGACGCCCAACAGTACAGATGCAATCTTCGGCTTTTTCCTTAAAACGGTCCTCAAAAGGATTCCCGTAATGTAATACACCACTAAAAAGGTCACCCAGCCAAGCGCTACAGATTCGGGAAAAGCAAAAGCCGCTAGCATCAAAATTAAAGGGAAAAAAGCGATGAGTTCTACTGCGGCCTGCATGCTCCGCTTAAGAAACGCCAATGCCTGATTCTTCATGCTCTTCACTCCTTATATCCTGTTGCGGGTGCAGCCAAAGAAATTCCACTGCATTGCCGTATTCCTTCAGCTTTCTTATCTGGTTCTCCATCCGCGGGCTTACGTAAGAGGTGATTATGAGAAAATCCATCCCCGTAACCCCTCTTGCCAGGTCCTGTTCCAGAAATGTAAAGAATGTCACGCTCCTTGCTATAACCAATTTAGCCAGGGCTTCATATATGGTGGTGAGATGCTCCAGGCTGCACCTCGGCAAGATGCGCACCGGTTCCCCTGGCCGGTCTATCAGGTATCCGTTGCTTCCAAACCCCACCTCTATTCCCCGGGAAATAATGTGCTGTGCAATGGAAGCAACATAGGATATGCCCTTTTCAATCCTTTCGGGTTCAGTGACAGCATTCCACATCTCTTCGGAAATGTCAACGTTTAAGTATATCATCAACCTTGGGTTTGCAGTAAAATCGAGGTTATTGACCTTTATCTTGCCAGTACGGGCAGTGGCTTTCCAGTTGATGCGGTTTAGAGGATCGTCGTAAGCATAATCCCTTACTCCTGCCACCATAAACGGGTCATCCACTATCCAGCGCTTCACCGTCACATCTCCCTGCCAGCTGTGAGACGGCAAAGGAATATCCTCCATCGGTATGAGTTTGGGATATACCAGCAGCTGTGCCGACAGCTGAAACTCCTTTGACACTTCCTGAAATCCAAACAAATCACCACAGGTCATCGTAACCGAATTGAGATAATAACATCCCCTCTTTAAGCACTTCACTTTGTGCCGCCGGATGATTCGAGTGTACGGCATCAAGCTGAAAAGGCTTTTGTGAAACTGTTGATGCTGTATATCGAGATTGAACTGCTTTTGAAATTTCAGATTTGCGCTGATTTTGGATTCTATGCGGAGCCATGGGACAGGCAAGAGCTTTTCATTGGATATCACTTCAACCATCTCCACCTCTTGCCCCTCAAACACGGCCGGAACGTTAAAATACCTATGGTATTTGAGGTTTTTTAGCCCCCACTTTCTGAATACCAGCCCTTGTATCATCACAATGACAACGGTTATAAATATAAACCACTGAACAGACATGGTTTAACCTTCCCTTTCCCACAGCCGTTCTTCGGTGGGCACCGGAACCTGCCGCAGTATTTGATCAATGATTTCATCCTGCTGACCGCCCTTGGCGGCCATTACATTTCTCAAAATCATCCTGTGCCTGAGTACCGGCTTTGCCATTGCCTTGACGTCATCGGGAATGACATAGTCCCTCCCTTGCAGTATTGCATATACCTGTGATGCCCTAAGGAGTGCCTGGCTTCCCCGGGGGCTTACGCCCAAATGCACGTCATTGTGCTTTCTGGTCATCTCAACGATATTCACTATATACCGAAGAATGTCATCGCTCACAAAGACGTTCACATAATCCCGTTGAGCGGCTATAATCTCTTCCCGGCTGACGACTGGGGAGATCTCGTCAAACGGGTTTCTCTCCTTAAACCTTTTCAAGATTTCAATTCCCTCCGAAGAGGATGGATAGCCCATCTGAACCTTTAGCAAAAAACGATCCAGCTGTGCCTCAGGCAGCGGAAAAGTCCCCTGGATTTCTATAGGGTTTTGGGTGGCGATAACCATAAAAGGCTGCTGCAGCTTCATGGTCTCACCGTCGATGGTGACCTGCCTTTCCTCCATGCATTCGAGGAGGCTGGACTGCGTCCTGGGCGTAGCCCTGTTTATCTCATCGGCCAGCAGTATATTTGTGAAAATTGGGCCAGGCCTGAATTCAAACTCGCCGATTTTTTGGTTGAAATAGTTTATTCCGCTCAAGTCGCTGGGCAGAAGGTCGGGCGTGAACTGAACCCTTTTAAAGGTGCAGTCCAAGGACTTTGCCAAGCATTTGGCAAGCAAGGTCTTTCCCATACCCGGCACATCCTCCAAAAGCACGTGCCCCGATGAAATCAACGCCACCAGCAAAAGGTCTATTATATCCTCTTTTCCCACAATCACCCGCTGTATGTTTGATTTTACCCTCTTTGCCAGGTCATAGATATGGGCAAATCGCATTCGTTACCATCTCCTTTTTTGGTGTCAATTCATTATATTCGCCATGGATCAGTTAATTCCTTGTACGATTTTCACCATATTTAAACTCTTTTTTGATTTAATGGGTCGCCCCGAACCTGAACATATTTTCATGAATATACTGTTATAAATCCAATATGAAAAAGGGAGGGGTTTTGTTGTACAATACAAGAGCAGAGATGCTCTTCTGGCTGAGCGTTATGTGCGATCATGCCATATTTTTGCAGAGCGCGCTGTCTTCAAAGGAAAAGACTATATGGCTTCTACCTCATTCCCCTGGTTGCAAACCACATGGCACGGGAAGAAAAATATTACCTGTCAAAAATTGAAGATTCCTTGGCCAGGCTTCACTAGATTTTGAGCATGGTTAATGGTATAATTAGGATAATTAATTCTGAAATCCTTTGAGAGCAACCGGGGGATGTAATGAACAAGGGTTCTTGCCGCATACCGCTGTTTTGCATTGCAACCAGCTTGTATTGGTTTTCAATGTATTCCTACGTGCCCATCTTATCGCCTTATGCCAAATCCCTGGGGGCATCCTACAAGATGATAGGCTTCATCGTAGGATCGTATGGGTTTACCCAAATGCTGCTCAGGATTCCCAGGGGAATCCTTTCGGATAAAATGGGCAATAGAAAATTTTTTATAATCATGGGCATTACCGCTTCTCTCATAAGCGCTGTAGGGATGTGGCTTTTCAAGGCGCCGTTTTGGCTGCTGTGGTTTCGCTCCCTAGCAGGAGTTGCTGCCTCGGCCTGGGTAGCATATACAGTCCTGTTCTCGAGCTACTTTGCCCAGCAGAACGCCCCTAAGGCCGTAGGAATTATAAACTCCTTTACCACAATAGGCCAGATGTCAGCCACTCTGATAGGTGGTTACGCGGCGCAACATTTCGGACAAGCCAGCACTTTCACGGTAGCAGCTTTTGGCGGGTTAATAGGTCTTTTATTGAGCCTGTTCATAGTAGAAAACAAAAACGTAGATCGCCAGCCCCTTACCGTATCGCAGCTCCTTTCAGTATCAAGGGATTGCAAACTGCTGCTGGTCTCGGGGCTTGCAATACTCGTCCAGTTCATCACCTTTGCAACCACCTACGGGTTTATGCCGGTTGCAGCCAAAAACATAGGCGCCAGCAATGCGCAGCTGGGGCTTTTGGCCACTTTCTCTGCCCTTCCTGCGGTATTTGCCTCGGCTGCAAGCGGCTCATTTTTCGCAAAACGCTACGGTGAAAAGGAAGTGATTGCTATGGGCTTCGTCATTATTTCTGCCGCCTGTGCCGCAATCCCATTTATTAAAAATATATATTTGCTGTACATATCCCAGGCCATCGGAGGAATAGGCCGTGGACTTGTATACCCCCTGCTTATGGCGCTGAGCATAAAATCGGTAGAAGACTCCAAAAGAGCCACCGCCATGGGCTTTTTCCAAGCCATATACGCCATAGGCATGTTCCTTGGACCAGCCTTTACAGGTCTTATAAGCGATACGCTGGGATTGACATGGGGATTTGTATTGACCGCTGTATTGGGGCTTTCAGGGACCTTGATTTCAGGCAGGTTTATAAAATAGGCAAAAAAAGGTAAGACCGCATATAATGCATATTATACGGTCTTACCTTAATAATTTTAATTGTCATTTGTTCCTAAAACACTCCTTGTCCATTGCAGTAAGTTATGCTAGACTAATTAAAAGGGTGTTGTTTTATGGGTTAACGATTGGGGGGATAAAAAATTGAGGAAAAGGCTGTTTGTCTGGGTCACAATTTTTATTTGTGCGTTTGTCTTTGCCATCCCCGCATATGCCATACAAGTCCCAGTGGAGATATCCAGAAGAAGGGCCTATCCGATTCAAAGCGACAACATAACCCTGGTTTCATTTCAGGCCACCCTGAGAGTGCGGCCGACATTCACAGCTGTTGATACGTCCATGGTCATAAGGAATGACGGCCCTTCAGAGGCAAGCATTACAGTGGGCATACCTTCGAAATATGATGACATAGTGGCCGTAAAACAGCCTTCAGTAATAGTTGAGGGGCAAAGTCAAAGGCTTACCACGGTACGTGCCGCTCAAAATCCAGAAATGCCCGATATGTTTTTGCCTCCCAATTGGAGTACATTTACAGTGAAACTAGCCCCCGGCCAATCTAAAGCCATTAAATCTTCTTTTACGATAGATAACAAATCTGATCAGACCGAACTTCGAACTATATATGTTCCTCTAAGACTTCTTAGCCTTTGGAAGGGACCTATTAACTACATTCAGGTTATAGCAGACTTGGACTTTTATCCCCCCTATGTGTTTGAACCCAATCCCTCAACCATGCCTTCTGAATACGATACCGGAGGCAGGTTGATATGGCGCTTTTTGGATGTCAGGCAAGCCGAAGATTTGCAGCTTTATTTTTACCCTGTTGAGCTGGCTGTGGCAAGCTATCTAAAACAAAAAGCGCAAAATAATACCGACGTGATCGACATAGTCAAATCATACGAAAAAATGGACTATGATGATGCCGTTGCATCGATTGCCAAATTCCTGGAGGCGAATCCTTCTTTTGAATTAAATAATGAATTGAAATATTTAAAAGCCCTGTGCCATATGGAGCTTTATCAGCCGGGGATGGCCTTTGAAATATTTGACCAGCTTCAAGCCTCCCCTGGCTTTGAAGAGCCTCTTTCCAATGTGATACGCAACAAGATAATCTATGACAGGGTATCCCTTTTGAAACTCATGGGAAGGGAACAGGAAATCCTAGATTACCTCAAAGGGGTACAACCCTCTTTAAAAAACAATGCCATTTTTATAAAATGGGTGGAAGATGAGATCAAAAGGCTGTCTCCCCCACCGCCTCCTCCTGAAGAATTAGAAGAAACGGATGAAACCGCAGATGACCAAACCGAATCCCACAATAGCGTCGAAACCAACGATGATAATATTGAATATGTTCACATATTGGGTTATGATGTTCCAGTAGAACTGGTTTTTATAGGCATATTGCTGCTAATTATAATAATGTATATGATACGCAGACGAAGAAATAAAAGGAAAAAGAGATACATATTTTGAAGAAACAGGGGAGTAGATATGAAAGAACTGCTGTTCATTGTAAATCCTGCTGCAGGAAATGGCACAGCGCTTGGTGCCATACCTTTAATTGAACAATTTTGCAGACAATGCCGTTTTAAATATGAGATAACAAAAACTCAATACAAGGGACATGCCACAGCTCTGGCAAAGAGTGCCATTTCTTTGTCATACGATGCCGTTGTGGCAGTAGGAGGCGATGGCACCGTTATGGAGGTTGCAAATGGTCTGGTTGGCTCATTAACTCCTCTGGGCATCCTGCCCACAGGTACAGGCAATGACCTCTCAAAAAGCCTAAACATTCCTTCCAAAATAGATAAGGCCCTATCTATTATCGCATATGGTAAACCTAAATACATAGATGCAGTCTCTTACGGTGATGGTTATTTCTTCAACGTTGCCAGCGTAGGCTTTGATGCCGAGATAGCCCGCGATATACAAAAGGTTAAACGCTGGATTTCCGGTAAAGCGGCTTACTACATAGCGGCATTCCTTAAGTTCATCACTTACAGGCACAAAGACGTTATACTCGAGATCGATAATACCAAAATTAGTGCGAAAATACTACTTTTTGCTATTGCTAATGGTACCTATTACGGAGGAGGAATGAACGTAAATCCCAACGGTTCTATAGATGACGGATACATCGATGCAATATTGATTACGCCCGTCCCGCGGTTTAAGTTCCCTTTTTTGTTTTGGAAATTCGTATCGGGGAAATACCTGGATCTGCCTTATGTTAAGGCTTACAGGTGCAAAAAGGTGAAAATACACAGCAATGAAAGCCTTCCGGTAAACGGAGATGGCGATATAATCGCGACAACCCCTGTCCAATTTTCTGTGTTAAATCAGGGTATCCTTGTATTTTGCTAGAGGTTTTTGCAAGGGGAGAGGGTAACATATGGACTTGTACATAATTTGGGAAGAATACGGCTACTTGATCACAGCTATTTCGGCTGCCTTATCTGTACTGGCGTTTACGATCGTAATAGTTTACTCGATAAAAACTCGAAAAATTATCAGAAAATATAAGCGTTTGATGAGGGGCATGGACAATAAAAATCTTGAAGCGTTGCTGATGCATCACCTTGATTGCGTCAAAAATAATGCCGTTAAAATCCAGGATTTAGAACAGAGATACCAGAATTTAGCGAAAGAACTAGAATTCTGCGTACAAAGGGTAGGAATTATACGGTACAATCCATTTGAACAGATGGGTAGCGATTTGAGCTTTTCGGTGGCCTTACTGGATAAAAACAATAATGGAGTAGTTCTGACAGGGTTGTTCACCAGAAGTTCTTCCTCCATATACGCAAAACCAATCCAAAATGGTACCTCTACCTATCCTTTATCTCAAGAAGAAATTGAAGCTATAAATAGAGCCATCAACCAAAACAGCCCTTCTACTAAGATCTAATTAGCTGTAAAACCAAATATAAATGGTGTATAGAAAACACCTCCTTGAGAAAAAATATCAGTGGAGGTGTTTTTTTATGAAAGTCATAGCCGTTCAAAGGGGGCTGGATTATATAAAAAATCAGTTAAACCAGCTGGGATATAAAGCGGTGTTTTATGACGAAGCCAATTACCCCATTGATGCATTGATATACCTTGAAGAAAACAACGACAACACTCTGCTTAATATTAACAAATATCTATCTCAGCAGTATACAATGCTAACTCCTGCCTATAATTATTCTGGCGCCATCTTGATCAATGCAAAGGACAAGGATATAGACGAGATCGTTCAAATAATCGAAAGGCGCGTATACAGCCCTTTATTTTAAGTCCAAACCGATGCCTCTGCCAACTTTGAAAAGCTCAAATACATTCCTCTGCTGATGATATCGGCCATATTCATGACCAGGCTCAACCTGGTGTTTTGCAGTATGAGATATTCTGCCAAACCGCCCACCATTTACTATTCCTATTATGTACATATCTCCTGCTTTGGGTAGCTTCTTGTTAACGCCCGCCCCCGGAACAATGGGACCTTTATCCACTATTATACACCCAACCTTTTCATGGCTTCCCAGACATGCATCAACAGCTATTATAAACGGACGTTTATGATTTGTTTTTATCGTACTAAGCGTACTGTGCAGGTTTTTGGCGTGTACTGGATTCTCCAAAGTACCATACACAAATACGTTTTGCCACTTGACCATCGAACTGAGTTTGTATCCCACTAAAGGGCCAAGGCAGTCTCCCGTTGATCGATCAGTGCCAATACACAACACGACAATGCTGGTGCATTCCATCTTGTACGCTTCTCTAAAAGTAAAAATAAATCTTTCAGTGAACATCGGTAATGCATTGGGATTTTTAATATCGATAATTCTATTCTCTATTGCTTGCACTGCCTTAAATTCCTCCTGCCTTTTTTATCTCATTTTTTCCTGCTACCCAAAAAGTCATTCAATATAATTTTTATGAAACCTGACTGAAACATAATGCTTGGGCCATAAAAAAATAATTGGCCATGTTAAAAGCAGGATTTTTTCACTTTTTGGCGAAATATCAATATTAATTTCGTATTTTCTTTTCTGATGAAATTATCAATTAATGGAGGATAAGATGAAGAAGATAAAACTAGCCTTACTCATTACATTAATTGTTCTCGCAATCGGCATAGTAATGCATACTCGACTGTATGAGACATTGTTCTATAGACATGAAAGCCTACAGGCCAGCAACTTATTAAACGGGCCTATACAGGTAGAACAAGACGCGCATGTACATTTTTTTAAAGACGGATTTGCAGTTTCAGGTACTAATACCAAATTTTACACGTTTGATGGTAAAGAGATGAGCTTGCCCTTTAAACCAGAAGATATAGCAGTGGTGGGCAATTCCCCTGTTATCAATCAATCTACTTCTCGATATGCGCTAGTAAACAATAGATTCGTATATGAGACTTCACATACACCTTTCAGGTTGGTGTATACCATTGAAGAAGGAAGTGAAGGATTTGATATACGTGAACTGGGTGATATGCTCTTGGTGGTATTAAAGACACAAGGTAACCTGTTAAAACCGTTACTCCTTGAAAAAGACAATGTGTATACCATCAATTTAGAAGGTATGGACCATTCACATTATATGGATGCGTCCTATGATCCTCTTACCAAGGGTTTCTCTATTCTTACCCTAGCTACTGATACTCCATACCCATCGACGCGTGTGTTTAATTTCATCGATGGCGATTCCCCGCAAGGAATGCTGTCATTGAACGATTCAATGTTTTACAAGATTTACAGGACCCAAAAAAGCATTGTTTTGGTTGGCATACATCAGATAATATGTTACAATATTGATGGTTCAATTAAATGGAGCATCAATGCCCCCAACTGTTATATCCATCAGTATGCAGCTTTAGGCAACGACCTGGTGCTCTATTTCCCAAAGGCAAGGTTTAATAAGGCCAACGCTGTGTATGTACGCAGCAACGGGGAAAAGGAATTATTGGAACTTCCATATGGACTGACCAATTTACAGCCATACAAAGAGCAGCAACTCATCGCCCTGAACAGAAACGGCGATTTGATCATTATAGGAAAAAACGGAAACACCGTCAAGGCTTATACTTTAGATGTACATCCAACAAAAGTATATTGGTCGCCTTTTGCCCCTGATCGTTTTTATGTATTAAGCAGAGATAATATGCTACATATATATGCGTTAAATAAAGTTAATTCTTGAAAGAGTCAACAACCCTCCGCTTAAAGAAAGTGAGGGCTTGTGAGGAGCCATGATTGACTAGCCTCTTAACACGATCAAGGAAGCAAATGGTTTTAGGCAATATGACAGAGTAAAATACGGAGGCATGCTTGGGATAATAGCGGGTTTAAGGAGTAGCGGGGGGTATTTTGCTATAAGAAGTCTTTCAGAAAAGAAGATACATGACAGTGCAAAACATAGCAGATTGAGACTTGTGGAGAAAACCAAGACTCTAATGTTAGAAAGGAGAGAAGAGCGCATACCTCTCCATCTTGAAGAAGATGGAGTCTCCTGCGCTCGGATATGATGAATTATATTGACTACATAATCTTGGCTGTTTTATCAATATGTGCACTAATCGGTATATACAATGGTTTTGTGGCTTCGGCTCTGAGTTTTTTGTCTTCCCTTTTTTCATGGTTGGCCTCCCTTATATTTCATCCCTTGCTCTCAAAATTTCTTGTACATCGGTACCCCGATTTAATAAAAAAGCTCGTATATTATACAGAAGGTGCATCCAAAGTTCAGTCGATTGAAGAACAAGCTCTCCATGTATCCTCATTGACAGAAGAGCAAATAATAGACATAGTGACTCGAGCCCAGCTACCTCCCCCTTTCGATCGTTTATTGATGTTTAACATGCTGAATGGCACTTTGCCGCATCTTACTACTGTTGGCGAATACTTCAACTATAGCGTGGCATATATAATACTCAATATATTATGCTTTATAACGCTCTTTGTAATAATTAAAATAACCTGTCAGGTCATCATATCCATTACAAGGGAGGTTATAGGTTTACCTGCTTTAAAGAAGTATGACTGGGTTGCAGGAGCTGGAATTGGGTTGATAAGAGGGATATTTTTAATGTTTCTGTTGTTCTCATTAGTACCAGTTATATTGGCTTTGGTTCCACTCGACATGATCTATTCATCAATAGAGAACTCTTTTCTAGGAAAGTTTTTCTTCAAACTAAACATATTTACTAATTTTATAAAGGGATTCGTATAAACGAATCCCTTTAATTGTTTCACGTGAAACAATTCTGGAATGTTTCACGTGAAACAATGCTATGACATCAGCTTCTCCACTATCCTTTCAAGATCGCTGTCACTATAATACTCAATTTGAATTACGCCCTTCTTTTTCCCTGGGGTAATCTGAACCCTAGTCCCAAAGCGTTCCTCCAGGCTAGCCTCAATTTCTAAAATATAGCCAGGCTTATTTGTACTTGTCTTTTTGTTCTTCTCTTTATCTCCTATACGCCCCTTTAAATTCCTGACTATTTGCTCAACTTCCCTAACACTCAGGCCCTTTTCAACTATCTTCTTTGCAAGCATTAACCTCATCTGCTCATCTTCGACAGCCAGCAGTGCCCTCGCATGCCCCGATGTCAATCTGCCATCCTCCAAATAGCTTTTGATCTCATCGCTCAAAGAAAGAAGCCGCAAGGCATTGGCCACAGCTGACCTGCTCCACCCTATCCTTTCGGCAACCTGTTCTTGAGTAAGCCCGTACTCCTCGATTAGCTGACGTATTCCCTGTGCTTCTTCTATTGGATTCAAATCCTCACGCTGCAAGTTTTCAATCAAGGCTATCTCTACCAGCTCGCGCTTGTCCACATCCCTTACAATAGCTGGTATATGGGTCAAACCGGCAAGCCGTGCCGCTCGCCATCTCCTTTCTCCCACAACGATTATGTATCTGCCGTTGTTTGGCTTGACTATAATGGGCTGAACGACGCCGTACTGCTTTATAGACTGGGCAAGTTCCATTATCTTTTGCTCATCGAACCGCTTTCTGGGCTGATTGACGTTTGGATCAATATCGGTTATTTTTATCTCTTGAATAGCTTCCCGGCCAGAGGAAATCATTTGCGCATCATAAGGCTGAAGAAGGGCATCCAACCCTCTTCCCAATCCGCGTTTAGCCAACTAAATCGCCTCCCTATCATTCTCTATGAATTCTTCAGCAAGCTCGCAATATGCAACAGCCCCTACGCATTTGGGATCATAAAGCGTTATGGGCATCCCATGACTTGGGGCTTCACCCAATCTGACATTGCGAGGAATAATGGTCTTATACACCTTATCGCGAAAATGCCTTTTTACATCTTCCACGACCTGTATTGAAAGATTGGTTCTGGCATCAAACATGGTCAATACAACGCCTTCAAGCTCCAGAGACGGATTTAAGTTCTTCTTTACAATGTTAATTGTATTGATCAGTTGGCTCAAACCCTCAAGGGCATAGTATTCACATTGAATTGGCACTATAACCTTATCTGAAGCAGTCAAAGCGTTTATAGTAAGAAGCCCTAAAGAAGGGGGACAATCTATAAAAATATAGTCGTACTCTTCCCTAATGGGTTCAATAGCTTTTTTAAGAATGGTTTCCCTGGCAATCATGGGTACCATCTCTATTTCAGCTCCTGCAAGCTGTATATTTGAAGGTATGATATCGAGATTATCTATTTTGGTAGACAATATAGCCTGCTTTACATCAATTCCATTTATTAATACGTCATAAATAGAACAGCCAATTTTATTCTTATCAATTCCCAATCCGCTTGTGGTATTACCCTGTGGGTCTATGTCTATAGTCAATACCCTTTTACCTAGAGCCGCTATACACGCACTTAAGTTTACATTTGTCGTTGTCTTACCCACCCCACCTTTTTGATTGGCTATAGAAATCACCTTTGACATGAAATAACAACCCCTTCATTTCATTTTCAAGCAGAGAATAACTGTTCTTTAAACTATATTATATTAAAATATCACATCAATTTAAAGGGCAATAAAAACAAAATACGGCATCACCAATTTTTGCGGTTATGCCGTATTTTACTTTTTTATAAAATATGAATTTTAATAACTTCCGTTTAACGCGCAGCATTACCTTTACGAATACTTAGGTATTTTTACAATTATTTCCACACTGTCCTCGTTGTCAATTTGCGTCATCTGTGGATTAAGCCCATACTCTTTTATCATGTTTACAGCTTTCTTAATAGTATTTATAAAAATCCTCACATCTTTCTTGCATGCCTGCTTCACCTTTGTGCGTTTAATGGTCCCAAGCTTGTCCGACTGAAGCTTTCTCAATATCCTCTCTATCAACATTTCAGTCTCTTTTACATTGTATTTTTTGCTTATGACCTGCTCTAAAACCTTCAATTTCAAATCATCATCGGGCAATCTGAGCAATGCCCTGGCGTGCCGCTCGGTTAGATTATTCTCCAACAACATCTTCTTTATATTGTCCGGGAGCTTGAGAAGGCGCATCTTATTGGCAATGGTAGATTGATTTTTCCCTATCCTCTTGGCCAACTCCTCTTGGGTAAAGCCATGATCTTGTATCAGACAGGCATACCCCATTGCCTCATCTAAATAATGTAAATCTTCCCTCTGAAGGTTTTCTATCATAGCTATAATTGCCGAATCCCTCTCATGGATGTTTAGGACTATTGCAGGTATATACTCCATCCCTATCATTTGACAGGCGCGCAATCGCCTTTCGCCAGCAATCAATTCATAAGCATCAGAGCCGACCTTTCTAACAGTTATTGGTTGCAGCACCCCATACTGCCTTATGGATTGAGATAGCTCTTCCAGCCCCTGCTTTGAAAACTCCTTTCGGGGCTGATAAGGATTTGGCCTTATCTTATCAATCGGGATCTGCTGCACCATCATGCAGTTACCCGATACGCCTTTTCTTATAACCCTTAACACCTCTATCGCCCCCATTCGCTTTATAATATTCGCCATAAATTCTTAAATTCCTTCTTAATTGCTTAAATTTTTTTGAAATTTTTGTTTATTATTATATTATTAAAATTTTCTCTTTTTATTTTCATTTTTCTTCATTTTTCTCTATATTTGTATGTTGACACAAAAAAATCGCCATCACAATGGCGATTTTTGAGGTTTTCCGGGCGATCGAGGATATCTATTCGGAGTCCTTTTTTCCTTTCGTATCACCACAATATTATGAGTTTTCTCTGAAAACGGCACTTTAATATTTCTTATCTCAACAAAGTTCCCACCCAGAACATCAATCGCGTTTTTTGACGCTTCAAGCTCTTCCAAAGCACCAGGCCCTTTATACGACAAAAAAAATCCTCCCGGGCGCAAAAAAGGGATGCAATATTCACAAAGCACCCTGAGAGGAGCCACCGCCCGGGATACCACCACATCAAACGCTTCTCTATACTGAGACCGTCCCAACTCCTCCGCTCTTCCATGAACAGCCGTTATCCCATCAAGCCCCAAAGATCTTATGACGTAGTTTAAGAAGTTCACCCGCTTTTTAGAAGCGTCTAGCAACACCATATCCAATTCGGAAATGGCTATCTTTATAGGAATGCCAGGAAAACCGGCACCAGAGCCCACATCCATTATCCTCATCCCGGGCTGCAAAATGTCCATAGTCAAAGGGCCAAGAGAATCCAAAAAATGCTGTATTATAATCTCCCTGGGTTCTGTAATGGCAGTCAAATTTACCTTTTCGTTGTATTCGACCAAAAGATAGACGTACTTCCTAAACTGTTCAACTTTTACGTCATCTATCTCGATACCCCACTGCAAAAGGCCGCTTTTCAAAAGTTCAACTTCACTGCTGAAGTTCTTCACTGGCCTTTTTCCTCCTCATCTTTTCCATGTAAATCATTAAAACCGATATATCAGCCGGCGATACTCCAGAAATCCTGGAGGCCTGTCCTATGGAACGCGGCCTTATCTCCTTGAGTTTCTGCCTTGCCTCGTTTCTAAGCCCGGGTATATCGTCGTAGGCTATATCCTCCGGTATTAGCTTATTTTCCATCTTTCTGAACTGCTCCGCCTGTTGAATCTGCTTCTTAATATATCCTTCATATTTTACCTGGATTTCGACCTGCTCCTTTTCCTGCCTGGTCAGCTCAGGATTGGCAAGCCCCAGCTCTTCATAGTCGCTGTATTGAATTTCAGGCCTTTTGAGCAGGTCATACAGCGTAATCCCACTCTTTATCAGTGAACTCCCCTTTTTTCTCAGAAAATCGAGTATCTTATCAGTAGGTCCTACCACTACTTCCTTCAGCCTGGCCAGTTCCTTTTCTACCATCTCCCTTTTTCGCATGAACAAATCGTACCTTCTGTCATCCACCAGCCCAATTTTTCGGCCTATTTCTGTAAGCCTTAGATCAGCGTTGTCCTGCCTGAGCAGCAAGCGATACTCGGCACGCGAGGTCATCATCCTGTATGGCTCATTGGTGCCTTTAGTAACAAGGTCATCAATCAATACCCCTATATAGGCCTGTGAACGGTCTAAAATCAACGGAGGCTGATCTTTTATATACTGTACAGCGTTTATGCCGGCTATAATTCCTTGAGCTGCAGCCTCCTCATAGCCCGAGCTTCCGTTTATCTGCCCGGCAAAGAACAAACCCTTTATTTCCTTGCTTTCCAGTGACAGCTTGAGCTGAGTGGGATCGATGCAATCATACTCAATAGCATAGGCGGGCCGCATAATCTGGACGTTTTCCAGTCCAGGGATAGTTCGATACATGGCAATCTGCACATCGATGGGCATACTGGTGGACATACCTTGCACATACATCTCAAGCGTATTGAGTCCCTCAGGCTCTATAAATACCTGATGGCTTTCCTTATCCCTGAATTTGACCACTTTATCTTCTATGGAAGGACAGTACCGTGGCCCAATTCCCTCTATAACGCCCGAATACAAGGGCGAACGGTGCAGATTCTCCAAGATGATTTCATGGGTACGCTGATTGGTATAGGTAAGCCAGCAGGACACCTGCTCCCTCTTTATGGTATCGTGCAAGAACGAAAAGGGTATTATAATCTCATCTCCGGGTTGCTCTTTCATCTTTGAAAAATCTATGGTTTTACGATTGACCCTAGCGGGAGTCCCTGTTTTAAATCTTCTAAGCCTAAAACCCAAGTCCTTCAAGCACTGCGATAGATAATTTGCCGGAAAAAGGCCGGAAGGACCGCTGTTTACAGAATACTCCCCTATGATCACTCGTGACTTCAAATAAACGCCAGTAGCTACCACAATCGCACGGCAACTGTAATACTCGCCGGTGCTTAAAACGACGCCTTCAACAGTCCCTCCCTTAACCTTTATCGAAATCACTTCACCCTGCCTTACATCAAGATTTTCTTGCCTTTCCAGCGTCTGCTTCATCTGAAGGTGATAGTTCCTCTTATCGGCCTGAGCCCTCAAGGAATGGACGGCAGGGCCTTTACCGGTATTTATCATCCTTATCTGGATAAAGGTCTTGTCGGTATTTATACCCATCTGCCCACCCAAAGCGTCTATCTCCCTCACCAGGTGACCCTTGGAAGTACCGCCTATTGAAGGATTGCACGCCATAAGCGCTATTCCCTCGAGGCTTATGGAAAAAACGGCCGTCTTGCAGCCCAATCGCGCCGCGGCAAGGGCTGCCTCACATCCCGCATGACCAGCTCCTATTACAATTACATCATAATCCCCTGCATAAAATTCCATAGCCGCATTCAACCCCTACTTTCCTACGCAGAATTCTGAGAATATCTTATCAATCAGGTCCTCTGTCACCGTTTCTCCGGTAATCATGCCCAGCGCATCACAAGCACTTCGTATATCAATTGAGACCAGGTCCACCGGCACACCGCTTTCCAAAGCCCGTAACGCTTCCACAACATGCTCTTTTGCCCTTAGCAGTACCTCCTGATGCCGCAGATTGGTTATGAGCACCCCATCGTTTGCTTCTACTTTGCCCTCCATTACGGTATCGTATATGCATTTCTCGATATCCTCTATTCCCTTATTTAAAACCATGGAAGTGTGTATGACGGGCGCATCCAATTCAATATCCTTTAAATCCAAAACGATAGGCTTATCGGTCTTGTTGAGCACCACTATTACCCTTTTGCTGGCTATTTCAGCCATAATTCGCCTGTCCTCATCATCAAATGGCCTGGATGCATCTAGCACCCACAATACCAAGTCTGCATCCTCAATGCTTTTCCTTGACCGTTCAACTCCCAGCCCTTCCACCACATCAGTGGTCTCCCTTATACCTGCCGTATCGAGTATCCTCACCAAAAGGCCGTTTATGCTGAGCGATTCCTCGATCACATCCCTGGTGGTACCAGGTATATCGGTAACGATAGCGCGGTTTTCTCTAAGTAAAGCGTTGAGAAGCGAAGACTTGCCCACGTTGGGTTTGCCCACAATCACTACCTTGACACCCTGCCTGATTATCTTGCCCTGTTCGGCCGTACTTAACAGATAGTCAATCTCTTTTACCGCGTCATTGAGTCGCTGCAAATAATCCTCTACCGGCACTTCTTCTATATCTTCTTCCGGGTAATCGATGGTTACCTCTATGTGTGCCATAATATCCAACAATTTCCCTCTTATACGGCGGATTTTTTCAGACAAAGCGCCCTCCATGTGCTGTACCGATGCCCTGGCCTGGGCCTCCGTCTTGGAATATATAAGCTCCATTATTCCCTCGGCCTGGGCCAGGTCAATCCTCCCGTTCAAAAACGCCCGTTTGGTAAACTCTCCTGGCTCTGCCAGCCTAGCCCCGTACTCAATGGCAAGCCTCAGTATCTGCCTGAGTGGAATAATCCCACCGTGACAGTGTATCTCGACTATATCCTCTTTAGTGTAAGAATGGGGGGCTTTCATGACTACCACAAGGACCTCATCGATGATCCGCCCATCGCCATCTACTATATGCCCATAATAAAATCGACGATTTTCAAAATCGGCCGGCAGTCTGCCGCTTTTGGTTCTGAACATCTTCCTTAAGATATCCTGGGATTTACCTCCGCTCATCCTCACGATGCCAATGCCGCCTACACCGATAGGCGTTGAAATTGCCGCAATCGTATCTTCTAAAGCCATTGCCATAACATCTCATCCTCTTTTTACTTGCCTAGCAAAATAGTATTTACTATAAGTTTATCATTTTAAACATAAATATTAACCCAGTAATTATCTACTGGGTTAACATGAAAAAATAGCCATTATTTCAGCTTTATAACCACTTTTCTGTACGGCTCTTCTCCTTCGCTGTATGTGGTCACATATGGATGATTCTGAAGAGTAGAATGTATGATGCGCCTCTCATAAGGATTCATTGGTTCAAGTACGATGCTCTTTTTGGTACGCTGCACTTTATTGGCCAGCCGCTTCGCCAGCTTCCTCAAAGTCTCCTCCCTCTTGCTACGATATTCTTCAGTATCTATGATGATCCGCTTGTAATCGCTCTTATTCCTATTTACAGCGAGATTTGTAATGTATTGAAGTGCGTCCAGCGTCTCCCCCCTACGACCTATTACCAATCCCATATTTTGACCGCTCAGCTTTACCATTATCTGTGACTCTTCCTCAGTTATCTCTATCTTCGCCTCAATCCCCATCAACTCTAAAACCCTGGACAAAAACTCCTTTATCTCGTCCTTCACGCTCCTCTTTATAGTAGCTCGAATTCTGGCATTCCTACCACCTATTATTCCGAATAAACCCTTAACGGGCTCTTCAAAAATTTCTATATCTAGGTTGTCCCTTTGTACACCCAGCTTTGCCACAGCCATCAAAATAGCTTCTTCAATGGTCTTGCCGGTGGTCTCCACGCTTCTCACGATTTTACACCTTCCCCTTTAGGTGAATTTGTTCGATTATATACAATTTGCTGGATTATTTGAAATATATTATTGGTCACCCAGTACACGCCAAATGCCGCTGTATACATAGCAGTGAACCATACTGACAAAATAGGAAAAATTGCAGTGAACCCACTTGTTTGTTGATTACCAGACGAGGCATTTGCCAGCTTTGTCTGATAATAAGACGTAACACCTGCAAGAATGGGGAGTATGAACAGGCCGTTCCACTCATTTGAAAATAGCTCTATAGGTCTTCCCACCACACTTACAAGGGGAGAGTCAGCAATCCATATGTTTTTAATCCAGAGAAATCTGTAAGCGCCGTACTGCGCATTGAGAAAGCTGTATATTTCTTGATTGCTTATGTTCTTGATTGCCTCCAAAAGCAAGGAGACATTTTCTGCCCCCGCAATCTCTTTCATCTGGTCAACGATTGGTAAATCGGTCCTGATAAATAATTGAGGTATGATATCCACCATTCTTTGCTTAATGGCGCTCGAAGACTCAACAGCTTTTGTAATTTGATCCAAAACAGGTATTATTGAAGGGTCATGATGCTTGATCACATCGATCAAAAAGCTCCCAAGCTCCATGCTTGAAATCTGCCTTAAAGCAGCAAACAGAGCAAAAAATATCGGGATCTGTATCAATAAAGGAAGACAACCCCCCAGCGGATTCACACCGTGCTTTTGATACAATTCAGCAGTCTTTCTGTTCCTCTTATCAGGGTCATACTTGTACTTTTCATTTATCTCTTTCAGCAGAGGCTGTAGCTCGTTGATCTTCTTTGTCGAAGCCCTGGCCTTTAAATCCAGAGGTAACAACACAAGCCTCATCAATATAGTAAACAGCACCACTGAAAGGCCGTAATTGTTGGTTATGTTATTTATAAGCTGCAATACGTTTGCCAAAAAATTGACAAATGAGCCCCATAATCCTGGATTGGCCGCCTCCGCAACGACGACTATATTTAGCATTAGTTGATCCATTACATTCACTACCCCCATTGACTACTCTACCGGGTCATAGCCTCCCGGATGAAATGGATGACACTTTAACACTCTTTTTATTCCCATATACAGTCCTTTTAAAACGCCATACCTTTCCACTGCTTGTACAGCGTATTCGGAACATGTGGGATAAAAACGGCAGCTATTGGGCAGCAAAGGCGAAATCGCTCGCTGGTAGCAACGTATAATGCCTATTAAAAAACTTTTCATCAATGCGACTATCAAATCAACCCATCTCCTTGAAAAGCTCTGCCCTTCTCAACAGATTGTCCACTGCTTCCTCAATCTTAGAAAACTCTACATCACGAGCATTCTTTCGCACTACAAAGATAAGGTCAAATCCCTCTTTAACATACGGAATCCTCTTACGATATATCTCTTTTAGCTGACGCCTTATCCTGTTTCTCTTAACAGACTTACCGAACTTTTTGCTTACCGAAAAACCTGCGCGGGTAACAGGAAGGCCCGAACGACGATACACCAGTACCAAATACTGATTGGCAACTGACTTTCCTTTTTTATAAGTATAATTAAAGTCTCTTCGCTTTCTCAACCTGTAAATCTTCTTCACTTTTCTCCTCCAGAGAATAACCCGCTTAATGTCAGAAAAGGCCACTTACCAGCGGCCTTATTATGCTGTCAAAACCTTTCTGCCCTTTTTCCTCCTTCTCTTGATTACCATACGACCACTCTTTGTGCTCATTCTCTTCCTAAAACCGTGTACCTTCTTACGCTTTCTATTGTTGGGCTGGTACGTTCTCAGCATCCCTTTCAACCCTCCTTCCTGCTAAAATTCGCCCTCCACTCCCCATAACATCCTTACAATACTTGAGTACGATAGTATGAGTACGATAGTATTATAAGCGAAACATCTCCAGCATGTCAAGAAAATCAAGATACTTCAACATTGATTATCCACAAATAATCTGATATTATATTATTGCTTGTTGATAACTTTGGGATATATAATAAGGAAGGAATCCCCTAAAGTTATACACACGTTGTGGATAACTCTGTGTATAACTTCTGAATTTTTCCCCAGCCGTACTTAAAAATTAAAGATTTTAGCTATGTGGATAATGTTGATAATCGACTTCAACTGTTGTTCAAAATTAACTGACGAATATTATTATTGATAATTTTGGCAAAAATATAACTTAGAAAGTTTTCCCAAAATCGTAGGAGGTTTTTTTGATGAGTAAAAACATCAACGACTTGTGGGCCAGAGCTCTTCAATACATGAAAGCCCAATTATCTGATGTCAGCTTTGATACATGGATAAGGGTCATACAGCCATTGCTTTTAAAGGACAACGAAATCGTGCTGAGCGTGCCCAACGAATTTACAAAGAACATCCTTCAATCGAGATATATGGAGACAATAGCCGGTTCTCTAAGAGAAGTGGCAGGAATACCTATTTACGTCAAATTTATCTTAGAAAACGAGGTAGAACATTACCTTGAAAGCATAAATAGCAGAGATGTGGACAACACCCAAACTCACAGCGTATTAAATCCGAAATACACTTTTGATACTTTTGTAGTAGGCAACAGCAACAGATTTGCCCATGCCGCGTGTCTTGCAGTAGCTGAGGCTCCTGCAAAAGCATACAATCCGCTCTTCATATACGGGGGCGTAGGATTGGGGAAAACTCATCTTATGCATGCCATTGGGCATTACATTTTGGCCCGTAACCCCAAAGCCAAAGTGCTGTACGTTACATCCGAAAAATTTACAAATGAGTTAATAAATTCTATACGCGATGACAAAAACGTAGAATTTCGCAACCGCTACCGCAACATCGACGTGTTGCTGATCGACGACATACAGTTTATAGCCGGCAAGGAAAGGACCCAGGAAGAGTTCTTCCATACCTTCAACGCGCTGCATGAAGCAAACAAACAAATCATAATATCCAGCGATCGTCCACCAAAAGAGATCCCAACGCTGGAGGACAGGCTGCGCTCCAGGTTTGAATGGGGTTTAATCGCCGATATACAGCCCCCAGACCTTGAAACCCGGGTGGCCATCCTAAAGAAAAAAGCAGAACTGGAAAACATAGAAATCGATGACGAAATACTTTTATTCATTGCCAAACGCATTGAATCCAACATCAGAGAGCTGGAAGGCGCCCTAATAAGGATTATGGCCTACGCTTCTCTTACCAACAACAAGCTGGATATATCCATAGCCGAGGAAGCACTAAAGGATATATTGTCCACTGCTCAGCCCAAAGAAATAACCATACCGTTGATACAGCAGGTGGTGGCCGATTACTTCCACCTGAAAGTAGACGATTTTAAGTCCAAAAAGAGGAGCAGGCCCATAGCATACCCAAGGCAGATCGCCATGTACCTGTGCAGAGAGCTCACCGACCAATCGCTGCCAAAAATCGGAGAAGAGTTTGGGGGGCGCGACCACACAACAGTTATACATGCATGCGAAAAAATCCAGGAGGATATGCAAAAAGACAGCCAGCTCAGAAGGACCATCGATGAGCTCAAGAAAAAGATCAGAGAGGGCTAAATATGCACAACATGTGGACAAAGTAGGACAAAATGGACAAGGATATCCCCATGACTATCCACAGGGGTTTTGTGGATTTCGCCCCTTTCGACATAAAAATCCACATATCCACAATCCTTATTACTATTACTCCTAGCTATCAAGATAAAATTCAACTACAATCAGGAGGTATGCCATGAAATTCAGATGCTTCCAAGAAAACTTATCTAACGCAATAGCCACAGTACAGAAGGCCGTTCCAACCCGTAGCACGCTGCCCGTACTACAGGGCATACTGGTAGAAGCAAAAGAAAACACAGTAAAGCTGACAGGTACTGACCTTGACATCACAATTGAAACGCGCATACCCGCAGAGGTCATTGAAGAAGGCTCTGTTGTCATGCCTTCACGCATCTTTGGAGATGTCATAAAGAAGTTTCCCGAGGCTTACATAACGGTGCAGCTCAACGAAAGATTTCAAATGGACATAATCTGTGAAGACAGCATATTCACTACTCTGCAGGGGTTGGAACCTTACGAATATCCCGAAGTACAGCAGGTGGAAAAAAAGGAACAGGTAAAGCTGAGACAAGACGTATTTAAAAAAATGATCCAACAAACCACCTTTGCTGTGGCTACAGATGAAACCAGGCCGATTTTGACGGGTGCCTTGCTGGAGATAGAAAATGGTTCGATTGTAATGGTTTGCCTTGATGGGTATAGGTTGGCACTAAGAAAGGAAATTCTTCCTGAAAATACTGTAAATACCAGCATAATTGTACCGGGCAAGTCCCTCAACGAGATCAGCAGAATACTGGAAGACGAAGAGCGTGACTTATATATAAATGTGGGAGAAAAGCACGTACATTTTGACCTGGGAGATACCCAGATCATATCGAGGCTGCTGGAGGGCGAATTTGTAAATTACAGGCAGATAATACCTCAAGAATATAAAACGCGGGTTAAAGTTGACAGGCTCCTTCTGCAACAGAGCCTTGAAAGGGCGTCTTTGATGTCGCGTGAGCTTGAAAACAACCTGATAAAGCTGAACGTTCAGGATGACAAGCTGGTGATCACATCGAATTCAGACATAGGTAAGATATACGAGCAGATTCCAATAATTGTAGAGGGGAAGAATATCGAGATTGCTTTTAATGCGCGGTATTTGTTAGATGTGATGCGCGTTATAAAGGATGACGAAATTTGCCTGGATTTTACTACAAACGTCAGCCCATGTATCGTGCGTCCTCTGGAAGGAGAGGCCTACTGCTACCTTGTGCTTCCTGTTAGACTATACAGTTAGGAGATGGAAATATGCAGGAAATTAGGATACACACCGAATACATAAAGCTTACTCAGTTTTTAAAGTGGGCTAATATAGCTGCTACGGGTTCTGAAGCAAACCAGATGATAAGAAGCGGTATGGTTAAGGTAAACGGGCAGGTGGAATTAAGAAGGGGCAGAAAGTTGTATCCTGGCGATTGTGTCGAGGTTAAAGGTGCGGGCCTATATTGCGTTATCGGGGGAGGAAGTGCTGAGGGTGCATCTGAAGGAATTGACCCTGAACAATTACAGAAATTACCAGAGTCTTAGTTTAAAATTTGACGGCGGTAGAATACTATTTGTCGGTAGAAATGCGCAGGGTAAGACCAACATACTGGAGTCTATATTCCTCACATGTACAGGGCGTTCTCACAGGACGCCCAGGGATAGCGAGCTTATAAGATGGGGGCAGGATAGCTGCTATATAAAGGTGCTGGTTGAGAGAAGGGTGGGATACAACTCAATAGAGGTTTTTTTGAGCCTCAAGGATAAGAAGAGGATAAAGATAAATGGAGTAACAATACAGAAGCTGGGACAGTTGATGGGCCACTTCAATGCCGTCATCTTTTCGCCAGAGGATTTGAGGCTGGTGAAAGAGGCTCCTTCAGAGCGGCGGCGGTATATGGACATGGAGATATCTCAGATAAGGCCTCAGTATTTCTATAACCTTCAACAGTATAACAGGATACTGGCGCACCGCAATAATCTTTTGAAAGAGATCGACAAAAACCCTGAGGCCAAAAAAATGCTGGCGGTCTTTGATGAACAGCTGTCTGAGGTGGGGGCGTTCATAATAAAGCAGAGGTATGAATTTATAGAGAGCCTCTCTAAAATAGCCAGGGAAATTCATGCTAGGATCTCTTCGGGAGCTGAAAGGCTGGATATAAAGTACAGGCCATCGATTAGGGCCAGCAGCCTGGATGCTGGCGATATCCGGAAAGAATTTTTTGCGGCTCTGGAAAAGAACAAGTGGGAAGATATACAGCGCGGGAGTACCGGGGTAGGTTGCCACCGTGACGATATTGGGTTTGAGATAAACGGCGTGGATGTGCGGGTGTTTGGATCGCAGGGGCAGCAGCGAACGGTGGCGCTATCGCTCAAGCTTTCTGATATCGAGCTCATGTATAGGGAAACGGGGGAGTACCCCGTTCTATTATTGGATGACGTAATGTCGGAGCTTGATGAGTGGCGGCATAGGAGGTTGTTTGAGGAGCTGGGGGATGTTCAGGTGTTTGTCACAGCAACTGATTTGAATAGCATACCGCCGTGCGAGTTAGAAAAGTTTGATATTTACGAGGTAGAAGAAGGTAAAGTAACAAAAAGGCAAATTTACGAGTAAAATGACTGATATTCAAAAACAGGGCTTTAAAACTGGGCAAAAAACAGTTATAATAGGGCTATAAGCGTGATTTTAGGCCGTATTGGAGGAATAACCATGATATTACACCTTGGAGGAGACGTAGTGGTTTCAATGAGGAATATCATTGCAATCTTTGATATAGAGACCATCAATGCATCCCGTATAAACCGGGAATTTTTGCATATTGCTGAGGAAGAGGGCTTTGTCCGAAGGATATCCGATGATGAGCCCAAAACCTTTATACTGGCTGAAATCGATAAAAAAAGCGTGGTGTTTTTGTCGCCTATTTCTTCTTCTACCCTTCTTAAAAGGAGTTCATTTATAGACGGGATTGCTTTGGATAGTAAAGAGACGGAGGGAGCATGAGATGGAGCACCACAGGAAAGATAATGTACCCGTGTATGACGAGACTCAAATCCAGGTTTTGGAAGGGTTAGAAGCGGTCAGAAAAAGGCCAGGAATGTACATTGGAAGTACAGGCATCAAGGGCCTTCATCAGCTTATCTACGAGGTTGTAGATAACAGCATTGATGAAGCCATGGCAGGCTTTTGCGATCATATACGCGTCATAATCCATAAGGACCTCTCGGTTACCGTTTCGGATAACGGTAGAGGTATACCGGTGGGCATCCATCCCCAGATGGGCAAGCCGGCCGTTGAGGTTGCGCTTACAGTCCTTCATGCAGGCGGAAAGTTTGGCGGACAGGGTTACAAGGTATCGGGTGGACTCCATGGGGTGGGCGTTTCAGTGGTGAATGCTCTGTCGGAGTGGCTGGAAGTAGTTGTAAAAAGGGATGGCCATATATACAGACAGCGATATGAGCGCGGCAAAACCGTCTCAGATCTAGAGATAATCGGTGATACCGATGAGACGGGTACCACCATAACTTTCAAACCTGATGCCGAGATATTTGAAGAGGTAAATTTTAGCAGTGAAACGGTGGGCAATCGCCTGCGTGAACTGGCTTTTTTAAATAAAGGGCTGCGCATTGTGTTTGAAGATGAGCGCGAAGGGATAAAGAAGGAGTTCCACTATGATGGAGGAATTGCATCTTTTGTTAAGTATCTGAACAAGAATAAAAATACCTTGCATCCAGAGCCCATATATATTTCGGGCGAGAAGAATACTACCTTCGTGGAGGTAGCGCTTCAATATAACGATTCGTACATGGAAAATATATACTCATTTGCCAACAATATTGCCACCCATGAAGGCGGCACGCACCTTATAGGTTTTAAATCGGCTCTGACCCGTGCGCTTAACGATTATGCTAAAAAGTACAACATCCTGAAGCAGAATGATGATAACTTGACAGGGGAGGATACCAGAGAGGGCCTTACGGCTATTATAAGCGTAAGGCTGGTTGAGCCGCAATTTGAGGGACAGACCAAGACGAAACTCGGCAATACCGAGGTACGCGGACTGGTAGACAGCATTGTCTATGAGGGGTTGACCGTATTTCTGGAGGAAAACCCTGTCATTGCCAGGGCAATAATCGAGAAAGCCATAAGCGCAGCAAGGGCCAGAGAAGCGGCAAGAAAAGCGCGGGAGCTGGTGAGGAGAAAGAACGCCATAGAGAGCACTTCTCTGCCCGGCAAGCTGGCCGATTGTACCGAGAAGGACCCTGCGCTCAGTGAGATATTTTTGGTGGAGGGCGACTCAGCAGGCGGTTCTGCAAAACAGGGCAGGGACAGGCGTTTTCAGGCTGTGTTGCCCTTGAGGGGTAAGATTTTAAACGTTGAAAAAGCCAGGCTTGACAAGATACTGGCCAACGAAGAGATAAAAGCCATGGTGACGGCTTTTGGAACGGGCATCGACAATGAGTTTGATATCAGCAAGCTCAGGTATCATCGCATCATATGCATGACCGATGCTGATGTGGATGGAAGCCATATACGTACGCTGCTCCTTACGTTCTTCTATCGATACATGAGACCTCTTATAGAGAATGGGCATGTGTATATAGCCCAACCGCCTCTGTACAGGGTGGCCAAGGGCAAGGATGAATATTACGTGTACAGCGATGCGGAGCTGGATAAGCTGCTCAACGATATAGGCCGTGACGGCGTTGAAATACAGCGGTATAAAGGTTTAGGTGAGATGAACCCGGAACAGCTATGGGAGACCACCATGAACCCTGAAACCAGGACTATACTAAAGGTTAAGATGGAGGATGCTATAGCAGCCGATGAGATATTCACAATACTCATGGGAGAAAAGGTTGAACCTAGGCGCGAATTCATTGAGAAAAACGCGAAACTGGTAAAGAATCTGGACATATAAAACTCGAAAGTAGAGGGGAATGTTTGCTATGGAGCTCACAAACCAGAAGGTAATAGAGGTAAACATAGAAGATGAGGTAAAGAGGTCTTTCATCGATTATGCTATGAGCGTTATAGTGAGCCGGGCGCTTCCCGATGTTAGGGATGGTTTAAAGCCCGTTCACAGGCGGATATTGTATTCGATGTTTGAGCTGGGTGTCACTCCCGATAAGCCGTACAGGAAGTCGGCCAGAATCGTGGGCGATGTGCTGGGTAAATACCATCCCCACGGCGATGCAGCAGTTTATGAAGCCATGGTGCGCATGGCACAGGATTTCTCTATTCGATATCCTCTTGTGGACGGCCACGGGAATTTTGGTTCCATAGACGGCGATTCGGCTGCCGCAATGCGCTATACCGAAGCCAGGTTATCTAAAATTGCCATGGAGCTCATGGCCGATATAGGTAAAGAAACAGTGGATTTCATGCCCAACTTTGATGAAACCCTCAAGGAGCCCACTGTGCTTCCTTCGAAGTTCCCCAACTTGCTGGTCAACGGTTCGTCGGGCATTGCGGTAGGGATGGCCACCAACATTCCTCCTCATAACCTGGGAGAAGTGATAGACGGCACCATTGCGCTTATCGATAACCCAGACATTACCATAGAGCAGCTTATGAAATATATAAAGGGGCCAGATTTTCCAACCGGTGGGATAATCCTTGGCAAAGAAGGTATCCGTGAAGCTTACACCACCGGAAAAGGGAGAATAATAACCAGGGCCAAAGCCGAGATTGAAGAGATGCAGAACGGTAGGGCACGTATAGTAGTTACTGAGATACCTTATCAGGTAAACAAGGCAAAATTGATCGAAAGGATTGCCGAACTGGTACGCGATAAGAGTATAGAGGGCATATCGGATATACGGGACGAATCGGATAAATCTGGAATGCGGATTGTAATCGAGCTTAAAAAAGACGCCAATCCTAACATAGTTTTAAATTACCTGTACAAGCATACCCAGATGCAGGAGACCTTTGGTGTCATCATGTTGGCTTTGGTGGACGGAGAGCCCAAAATCATGAATCTCAAAGAGATGCTGACCCATTATATCCTTCACCAGAAGGAGGTCATAACCCGTCGTACCCGTTATGACCTGGACAAGGCACAGGCAAGGGCGCATATATTGGAGGGCTTGCTCATTGCTCTGGATCATATCGACGCGGTGATTTCGTTAATCCGCAGTTCCAGAACCGTTCAGATCGCCAAAGAGGGGCTGATGAAGAATTTCTCGTTAACTGAGAAACAGGCTCAGGCCATACTGGACATGCGTTTGCAGCGGCTCACTGGACTGGAGCGGGAAAAGGTTCAGCAGGAATACGCAGAGCTTCAAAATACCATAAAATATCTGCAGGAAGTTTTGGCCAATGAACGCATGGTGTACGACATTATAAAGGAGGAATTGCTGACCATCAAAGAGAAGTATGGGGATGAGCGAAGAACGCAGATCTCCTCGGCATCTGATGAAATAGATATCGAGGATTTAATTCAGGAGCAGGATGTGGTAATCACCTTGACGCATTATGGGTATGTAAAGAGGACTCCTCTTAGCGTGTATAAGAGCCAGCACCGTGGGGGCCGGGGAATTGTGGCCCTTCAAACCAGGGAAGACGACTTTGTGGAGGACATATACGTTACTTCCACCCATGACAGGCTGTTGTTCTTCTCCAGCCTGGGGAAGGTTTATGAACTCAAGGCCTATGAGATACCCGAAGCTGGAAGACAGGCCCGAGGGACCCCCATAATAAACTTGATCCAGGTGGCACCGGGGGAAAGGATACAGGCGGTCATCCCTGTAAAGGATATCGACGACAAGAAATATATCATGATGGCTACCCGCAAAGGTTACATCAAAAAAAGCCTGCTGGATGAATTTATAAATATACGCAAGGGAGGTCTTGTGGCCATCACTCTTCGCGACGACGATGAGCTGATACAGGCGCAGCTGACCGATGGCGACAGGGAGATAATAATGGCATCGCATAATGGGATGGCCATACGCTTCCATGAATCGGAGGTACGCCACATGGGCAGGACAGCTATGGGAGTGAAAGGCATGGAGCTCGATGAAGGAGACTATATTATCGGTATGGAGCTTGTAAAGGAAGGGGCTTATGTCCTTTCAATAAGTGAAAATGGATATGGCAAGAAGACGGCCGTTGACGAGTATAGGGTGCAGGGGCGGGGTGGAAAAGGCATCATAACCATGAACGTCACCAAAAAGACCGGCAAGCTGGTCGCTTTGAAGGTAGTTACCGATGATGATGACCTCATGATCATCAACTCGGAGGGAACGGTTATACGCATAGATTCCAGGGAGATTGCCAGCACCGGCAGAAATACCCAGGGAGTCATGCTGATGAAGCTGGATGGAGGCGTATCGGTGGTCTCAGTTGCAAGAGTTAAGCGCTCTGAAGATTCCGAGGATTGAGAGGCCTGCCGTTTTTGGTAGGCTCATTTTTTATGAAAATTTCAAAAAATGAATCTGTTATATGGAAAAGCAAGCACAGAGGTGATATAATTTACAGATGATGAATTTTTATACATCCCTAAATCAAGACAATGGGAGGCATATTTATGAGCAACATTCAATTCATAAGGAACCAGAATCCAAAGCCAAAGCCCAAAAGCGATGAGCTCAAGTTTGGCACCATATTTACTGATCACATGTTTGTCATGGATTACAGTGTAGAAAAAGGATGGCATGACCCCAGAATCGTACCTTATGGTCCCATCAGCCTCGAACCGTCTACCATGGTATTCCATTATGGGCAGGCCATTTTTGAAGGTTTGAAGGCATACAGGAATATAAAAGGAGAAGTGGTTACATTCCGTCCCATGGACAACATCGCTCGGTTGAACCGCTCGGCCGAAAGGCTGTGTATTCCTCAGGTAGACCAAGAGCTGCTGTGGGAAGGTTTAAAGATGCTGCTGGAGATTGAAAAAGACTGGGTCCCTGCGGCAGAAGGTACAGCCTTGTATATCAGGCCTTTCATTATCGCTACAGATCCTTATTTGGGAGTAAGGCCTTCGCATACCTACAAGCTGTTTATCATACTCTCTCCTGTTGGGGCATACTATACGGAAGGGTTTAAGCCCGTGAAGATATATGTTACAGACAAGTATGTACGGGCCGCCAGAGGTGGCTTGGGCTATACCAAAGCTGCTGCCAATTATGCTGCCAGCCTTTATGCTGCCGAAGAGGCAAAGAAGAAAGGGTATACCCAGGTGTTGTGGCTGGATGCCTGTCACCACAGATACGTAGAGGAAGTCGGTACCATGAACATATTCTTTAAGATAGACGGTGTGGTGGTGACGCCATCGCTGGAAGGAGGCAGCATATTGCCGGGCATCACTCGCGATTCGGTGATTACCCTTGCAAGGTCCATGGGCTATAAGGTGGAAGAGAGGTTGATTTCAATTGAAGAGGTGTTTGAGGCCCACGAAAAGGGCAAGCTTGAGGAAGTATTTGGTACAGGCACTGCTGCTGTCATATCCCCTGTTGGCGAGCTCAACTGGAATGACAGGGTGATAAAGATAAACGATGGTCAGATGGGAGAGTTTTCTAAGCTGATGTACGACAAGCTAACCGGTATTCAGTATGGCAGAGAGGAAGACAAGTTCAACTGGGTAAAGAAAATATGCTAGTTGGTTCAGTAAAAGGGGTACTCGTATAAATACCCCTTTTACTGATTTTTATCTTTAATTTTGTACTTTTTGTTCGAGTTCTTGTCGCCTGTTCTGCATTTGGCTTGAAATCTGCTGGTCCACTTCTTGCTTGGCAGCCTGGCTGGGATGGGCGGCTTCTACGGTGTACCACCCACGATGGTGCATGGCTTCGAAAAACAGCTGTGCATGGTTTTGTTCTTCCTGCTGGATATGCTGTAAAGCTTGGATTATGTTTTGGTTGACGGATTCCATGACGGTGTTGTTGTACGCGTCTGAAACGTATTTTTCGGTCATAATCGAATCGTAAAGCATTTCTCTTTCAGTCAGTTGATTTTGAGGCATAGTCCTTCCCTCCCTGTACAATTTTATTGCTGTTTTGGTGGATTGAAGCCACCCTGCTGGAGCAACATTTTGAGAGTATTTGCGTGCTGTTCTTCCTGTTTTGCTACCAGGTCAAAAAGATATTTGATCTCTGGGTCCACCGCTTGTGCGGCATATGCCCTATATTTGTTTATGCACATGTATTCAGCCCGAAGCTGATCTTCCAGCAATATCCTCTCTTTATTTGTGAGCTCCATCCTTCCCTATCCTCCTTTCTTTGAATAGTTTCTCCTAAAATCGAGTTTTAATAAATCAAAAATTTTTTGTAAAAAATTTAACTGAAAAGAAGGATTTTTAGAAAACTTGTAGAAGTATAAATTTGTAATAATTTCGTAAAATATATTTAACAATTTTAAAAGAGAAAGAAGGTGTAGCGGAAGGCAGGGCAAAATGGGAAAGAAAAGCATTGCTGTGATTTTATTTTTGACGGTATGCTTCATGTTTTTGACGGGTTTTACTTATAGCGATGAGAGGGACCGCAACACAACGGCCTATGTCATGTATGTAAACGATGTGGAAGTGGGTGTGTTGAAATCGGCAGCCAAGGGGCTCAGCATCTACGATGAAGTTATAGAAGGCGTAGAGCATAAATACGCGGGTCAGCGAATATACATAAATGCCGAAGTCTATTTTAAGGAAAGGGTAGTACATAGCGGTCAATTTACCAGCGAATACGATTTGGCAGGGGCCATCCAGGAAGTCATAGAGGTAAAGACTGATGCGTTTGCCATAGTGATAAATGGAGAGCCCGTGTGTTTTTTAAAGACCTATGAGGAGGCCCAGGAGGTACTGGAAAGGGTTAAGAATTCATATCGGTCAATGGTTGAACAGTCTGAAAATGCGGTGTTGGAGAATATAGGATTTAAAGAAAGCGTGGAAATTAAACCCCAGACGGTGTTGTACAGCAATATTGTTGACGTTGATAAGGCCTTTAAGATAGTTACGACGGGCACAGTAGAAGTTGAAGAATACGAAGTAAAAGAAGGGGATACGCTGTGGAGCATTGCCCGCCAGCATGACCTGCACGTGTCGGATATACAGGCAGCCAATCCAGATTTGGATCCCGAGATGATAAAGCCCGGCCAAAAGCTCAAGCTTCAAGCTCCCAAAAGCCTTGTGACGGTTGTGATGCGCGAAAAAGTGACGTATACCGAGGAGATACCGTTCAATACCGTTGTGAAAAATACCTCTGACCTCTATAAAGGTGAGAAGAGGATAGAGCAGCAAGGTCAGAACGGCCAGAAGCAGATTGAGATCTATATAACGAGGGAGAATGGGGTCGAGGTATCCCGTGAGAAGATAGGCGAAACCATACTAAAGCAGCCGGTGGATCAAATAGAGCTTATAGGTACAAAAGACAGGCCGGTTGCACGTACAGCTAACCGCAGCTATACAAGGCCGTCAGACCTTACACCCATATCAAGAGACGGTGTGGAGATGATGCCTTGGTTTGGTGGAGCAAACAGGATTTTTACCAGAGGGTCTATCGCAAAGGTTACCCATGTGGGGACGGGACTGACTTTTTATGTAATACGGTATGGTGGAACAAATCATGCTGATTGCGAGCCACTGACTGCGGCTGACACCGCTGTTATTAAGCGAATATACGGAGGCACCTTTAGCTGGGATCGTAAACCCATAATAGTGCAGGTGAATGGGAAGAAGATGGCGGCTTCCATGAATGGTATGCCACATGGTGGATACAGCATAAGGAACAACAGTTTCCCGGGACATTTTTGTATACACTTTTATGGCAGCCGGACCCATGGTACAAACAGGATAGACCCGGACCACCAGGCGATGATAAGGATTGCAGCAGGTGGGTAATGTTTTCTTGGAGGCATGTGGTTGATAAAAATTAAGAGCTCTTCGCTTGAGGCGAGGAGCTCTTTTACTCTTTTATGCGAATCTATTGATTATCTCCATGATGTTTCTTGTACCCGAGGTATGGTCTTCTGCAGACATGGCATTTATGTACTGGTGTCGCTTGTTATAAAGGTCCAGGATTGAGAGGTACAGCGAATCTTCTGTCATATCCTCCTGCATGAGAACCTTGCTGTAGCCCTTCTTTTCAAAGGATTTGGCATTTAAGATTTGATCTCCACGGCTGGCTTTGAGGGGTAAGGGAATTAAAAGGCAGGGCTTTTTAAGGGCCAGAAATTCGTGGATGGAATTGGATCCAGCCCGGGATACCACTATATCCGCCAAAGCCATGACGTGTGGTAGCTCTTTATCTAGGTATTCAAACTGGGCATAGCCCGGAATATCTGCATAATTCGAGTCTACATTTCCTTTACCGCATATGTGTACGATTTGAAATCTGGTGAGCAGTTTTTTGACTATCTTACGCAGGCAGTTATTTATTGCTACTGCTCCGGAACTTCCTCCCATTACCATTATAACCGGCTTTTCTTGTGTAAAACCACAGAGCTTTCTACCGGTTTCAGCGTTGCCTTGAAATAATTCTTTACGTATAGGAGTGCCGGTATATATGGCCTTGTTTCCTTTAAATTGAGAGACAGTTTCAGGGAATGTGGTGCATATAACCTGTGCGAACAAGGAAGCTATCTTGTTTGCCAATCCAGGAGTAATATCGGATTCGTGTACGATGACAGGAATACGGTTTGCCCACCCGCCGATTACAACCGGAACCGACACAAACCCTCCCTTTGAGAATATGACATTGGGCTTTATCTTTTGTATTATGCGCATAGATTGGCCTATACCGTACGCGACTTTAAACGGGTCGGTGAAGTTCTTAACGTCTAGGTATCGCCTTAATTTGCCCGACTGTACGGCATGATATATGACCCCACTTTGCTTTGATATGAGGTTGTATTCGATGCCGCTTTTTGTGCCTATATAATGGATTTCCCAACCGTTGCGCTTAAGCTCTGGGATGAGCGCTATATTGGGGGTCACGTGCCCTGCCGTGCCCCCGCCGGTTAGTACTATTCTTTTCATGATGTTACCTCCTACACCCTTTCGAGGGGTTTGAGCCCTATGAGTTTAAGCCCATTGGCCAGCGTGATCCGCGTGGCTTTCACCAGTGCCAATCGCGCAGTTCTCAGCTGTTGGTCATCCACCAGGATGGGGTGTTCGTGGTAAAAGCGATTGAAGTCCTGGGCCACATCCACGAGATAACGGGTTATGATAGAGGGTTCAAGCTGGGTTAAAGCCATCATAACTTTTTCGGGGAACTGGTACAGCGTTTTGCATAGCTGATACTCCTCTTTGGTCTGAAGCAGGCAGGGATTAAAGCTACTGACCTCCTGTTCAGGGGCCTTTCTGATGACGCTGCAGCATCTTGCATGAGTGTATTGTACATACGGGCCTGTTTCTCCATCAAAGTTCAGCACCTCATCCCAAGAGAAGGATACGTCTTTGATTCGATTGCTGTACAGATCGCTGAATATGACGGCGCCCACCCCCATATAACGGGCCACTTCTTCCTTGTTCTCCAGGTCGGGATTCTTGCTTTCGATTATTTCAAGGGTTTTCTTGATGGCCTCGGATAGTATATCTTCAAGCAGTACCACTTTCCCTTTGCGTGTGGACAGCTTTTCTCCGCCTAGGCTTACAAGCCCAAAGGGAACGTGTATGAGGTCCTTTGCCCACTCGTATCCCATGAGTTCTATGACTTTGAACCACTGCTGGAAGTGAAGGCTTTGCGCAGCGCCCGTTACGTATATGCATTTATGGAAATCATATGCCTTTTTGCGGTATATGGCGGCAGCTATATCGCGTGTGGCATACAGGCTGCTGCCATCTTTCTTTAGTATCATACAGGGGGGCATTCCATATTCTTCTAGATCTACGATCATGGCACCTTCGCTTTCCTTAAGCAGGTTCTTTTGTTTAAGCTCTTCAATTACGGCATCCATCTTATCGTTGTAAAAGCTTTCGCCGGCGTATGAATCAAAATGTACGTCGAGAAGGTCATATACCTTTTGAAATTCTTTGAGGCTTATGTCCTTGAACCACTGCCACAGCTCCAAAGCCTCGCTGTCTCCTTTTTCCATGCGGGCAAACCAGCTTCTTGCCTCATCTTCCAGCTTTGGATCCTTTTCGGCTTCTTCATGGAATTTTACGTACAGGCGCATAAGCTCTTTTATGCCATGGGCTTCTACTTCCTCTTTATTGCCCCATAGCTTGTACGCCACTATAAGCTTGCCAAACTGGGTTCCCCAGTCACCCAGGTGGTTTACGCCGATGCACCTGTATCCCATAAACTCAAAAATTTTGCGCAGGGAATTACCGATGACCGTAGAGCGAAGGTGCCCCACATGGAAAGGCTTGGCTATATTTGGGGCCGAATAATCTATGACGATGGTCTTGCCCTGTCCGATGGGTTGGGAACCATACCTTTCCTGTTCTTCTAATATACGCTTTAAAGTCTGCTCTACAAACAGGGGCTTGTTGAAAAAGAAATTGAGGTATCCGGATACGGGTTCCACCTTGTCGATAAATTCCATATCTGAAATGTTTGATGCCAGTTCTTGAGCAATCTGCACCGGAGGCTTTCTGAGCGTTTTGCTCAGCTTAAAACACGGCAGGGCTATATCGCCCATCTCAGGGTTAGGAGGATATTCCAGCATATCGTAAATCTGGTCACGGCTCAGTTCGGGAAGCTGTTTATGTATTGCCTGTGCAATAATGTCCTTGACGTCGAACATGGCCACTACTCCTCTTCCTTAATTTTTTCTTTATAGTCTATAATACCACACTGCTACGTCAAATAACAATAACCATCGGCAATTTCTTGGCCTAAAGGAATAATCGGCTTGACAGATTTTCTATAATAGTATTATACTACACTTGGGAATAGACTGGTAAAAGGCGGCCTTTCTCCCTGCGACAAGGGTGGAAGGCTTTGTAAGTTATAAAAGGTTGTCGGGGTAAAAGGGATTTAAAAAACGAAAGGAGGAAAAGGCGTTTTCCCATTTTAGAGCATTTTGGGATTTAACGCCATAAGGCCGATGAGTGAAGTCAGGACGCGATTTGCGCCAAGCCCTACAGGTTATATGCATATCGGTAACTTGAGAACAGCGCTTTATGCCTATCTGATTGCCAAAAGCCAGGGTGGGAAGTTTATATTGCGCATTGAAGATACGGATCAGGAGAGGTTTGTGGAAGGAGCTATAGATGTGATATACAAGACGCTGAAGATTGTGGGGCTTGACTACGATGAAGGGCCTGATATTGGGGGACCTTACGGGCCTTACATACAGAGCCAGCGCAAGGAGATTTACCAGCAATACGCAAAGAAGCTGGTGGAGATGGGCGGGGCATATTACTGCTTCTGTTCCAAAGAGAGGTTGGAAGCCCTGAGAGAGGAGTGCCAGAAGAGAGGGATTCCGTTTAAATACGATGGGCACTGCAAGAACCTGACCAGAGAAGAGGTTGAGCAGAGGATTCGAAACGGCGAGAAATACGTTATAAGGCAGAGGATACCATCGACAGGCACCACCTCATTTCATGACGAGGTATTTGGTACCATAACGGTGGAGAATTCAACTTTGGACGAAGGCGTGCTCATAAAATCAGATGGTATGCCCACCTATAACTTTGCCAATGTAATCGATGACAGCTTGATGAGAATAACCCATGTGGTGAGGGGGAGCGAATACCTTTCTTCTACTCCCAAGTACAATCTGCTTTATCAGGCGTTTGGATGGGAGATTCCCACTTACATTCATCTACCCCCTGTGATGAAGGAAGCGGGCAAAAAGCTCAGCAAGCGCGAAGGCGATGCCTCTTTTGAAGATTTCTACAACAAGGGGTATCTCGTGGAGGCTATAATAAACTACATCGCATTGCTGGGATGGAGCCCTGGCACAGACAGGGAGTTTTTCACCCTCGAGGAGCTTAAAGAGCATTTTTCCATAGAGGGGCTTAACAAATCTCCGGCCATTTTTGACGTAAACAAGCTGCGCTGGATGAATGGCGAGTATATCAGAAAGAAGAGCCTGGAGGAGTTTTATGAGCTGGCCCTGCCTTACTACAAGAAGGCTATAAAGAGGCAGGATATTGATTTGATGAAGTTGAGCCGCCTGTTGCAGACCCGTATAGAGATTTTAAACGACATAATAGAGAGCGTTGATTTTATAGATGAGCTCCCAGATTACGATGTCCAGATGTTTGTACATAAGAAGATGAAGACCAATCTGGAAAACTCCCTGGAGCACCTTAAAAAGAGCTATGAGGTGCTGGAGAAGCTTGATAACTGGAATGAAGAGGAGATCCATAGAGTATTGATGGAGCTTATACAGCAGCTGGGCGTCAAGAATGGCCAGGTGCTGTGGCCCATACGTACTGCCATATCGGGAAAGCAGTATACGCCGGGTGGGGCTATAGAGCTGCTGGACTTGCTGGGTAAAGAAGAGTCCTTGAGGCGGATAAGGATAGGGATTGAAAAGCTGGAAAAAGCAGGTGTCTGATGACACCTGCTTTTGATTTATATAGCAGACTTGGCTATCAAAAATGAAGGCATATCGAATCGCATCAAAAATTTGTAATGAAAATTTCACTGGTGAGGTGCAAACGAGAATCGGTTCTTCTGGAACGGTATTTGACGGCACTCTCATGGTATCAAAAACGTTTAATTATGTTACCTGTATCTCTATCAGGTTAAAAATGTAAGATCCAAATATAAAGATGGTTTTGATATATTGACAGGCATAGATGATGTATGCTAAGCTATAATAGAATCTTGAAAGTGCATGTTTTTCAGCATTAACAGGCTTCAAATTTCAAAAAAGGGTATTGACAAAGGGGAATTGATTTGATAGTATATAATTCGCCGCTTTTAAGGGGCGGCGGGGAATGGTCCTTGAAAACTGAACAGTGGTTGGAAGGCCAGGTCAATTCTGGAGAGGTAAGACTCATTTGCGGCAAGATGCGAGTTTAGGATATAGATT
>NZ_FOXR01000044.1:0-13828 GCF_900115765.1 Caldicoprobacter faecalis
GGAAACACCTGTATCCATTCCGAACACAGAAGTTAAGCCCTTCAGCGCCGATGGTACTAGAGGGGAGACCCTCTGGGAGAGTAGGTCGTTGCCGGAGTTCAATTTAAAAAAAGCCTGGCTATTTCAGCCAGGTTTTTTTTTGTTTTTGTGCGCCCGGCATGGGCGTTAACTCGGTGGTGAAAGTCAACTGCAGGCAAGGCAGCACTAGTCTGCTAGCCAAAGGCAAGGGTGTCCATCGCGAGGTGGAATCCGAAGGAAGCCGGAGGCAAAACCACGGCTCGATGAACAAGAACCCCATACGGGGGTAGACCGAGACGCCCAGCATATTCAAAGAACTTGACGGCTGGATACGCCGGCGGCTGTGCATGTGTCTATGGAAAGAGTGGAAGCGAGTGCGAACAAGATATCGCGAACTTCGGCACTGGGACTACCAGAGCAAGTAGTGCAAGAATTTGCTAATGCTCGTAAGGGCCATAGCGAATGGCTCATGGGTCAATGAATATAGCCCTGGGCAACGCCTACTGGCAAACCCAGGGTCTGACGAGCTTAATCGAACGTTATCAGAGACTTCGTCAAGCTTGGTGAACCGCCGGATGTGGACATGCATGGGATGCGGACACGCATGTCCGGTGGTGTGAGAGGACGGGGGTTAATCGCCCCCTCCTACTCGATTTTATGTTTTTTTAACCGGTTTCTTATAATGACATAGATAGTTAATGCATAAAAAGGCAGCAATTTTATCAGAGGATGAATGGGTGAGTCGAATATTCCGAATGCAAGGTAAATAAAGAGTAGTGCGGCAAACAATATCATTATTATGAATTTTTCATTATCGCTTAAATTATCATTCATTCCTGTATTCCTCCATTATATTATTGATTAACTCTAATCTAAGCAAACAGCAGACATTATCAATACCATTATTATGCATACTAGTCTTTGCTGTTACCTTGTATTCTATAGCAATAATAAGAGAGGTGTCAAGAATCTTGTGCCTAAATTGGAAATTTTAAAGAAACCTATTGACAACAGCTCCAGCACTTGATAAAATATCCTTCAAACTCACAAAAGACCCGGCGGCAGGCTGTTTCTACACGAAGGAAGGTTCTGTTGTCGGGCATTGTTATAATTATTATCGGCTGTTAAATAATAAACGATCCAACTCAAAATATAGGTTGACGTGAGATAGAGTATACATAAGATTTTGTGGTTTTATTATATTGCTGTTGATTGCTGGCTACTGAATGGTTTTAGATGATTAAGCAAAATAAAGTTAAACTGTAGGGTGGCGAAAAATTGTTCTTTAAAATTATTGTATAAAGGTTTTTTGAAAGGGTTTATTCTATATCGCATGTACATTTATGAAAATATTTTACTAAAACAAAATCCGATGACGGAGATATAAGACCTATTGCAGCCATCTTCAGAGAGCCGGTGGACGGTGCGAACCGGTGGGCGGATAGGTTGTATGCTCACTCCCGAGGAGAAAGCCTGAAAGGGGTAGCTTTATAAGGGTGTGCCTTGTAAAGTCACCTTCAGTAGGGCTTTACGGGTGGTCCCGTTACAGGCCAGGGTTTGTTAGAACCTGGTGAGGCTTTGTACCGTGAGGTACAGGCAAAGTAGGGTGGTACCACGAAAGAGAACCTTTCGTCCCTTCAGGGCGAAAGGTTTTTTTGTTATATCGTTACGGTCAATGGTTTTAAGCAGGGATAAGAAAGGAGGACAACGATGAAACACATACTGGGCGTGTTGGTAGCCAATCAGCCGGGCGTTCTATCAAAGGTGGCAGGGCTTTTCAGCCGCAGGGGATTCAACATCGAAAGTCTAGCGGTAGGCGTAACTGAGGACCCCAGCATTTCGAGAATGACCATAGTTGTGGATGGGGATGAAAAGGTGATTGAACAGATGGCAAAGCAGCTCAACAAATTGATCGATGTCATAAAGGTGGCCGACATAGCGGAGGATTCGCTGACCAGGGAGCTTGCTTTGATAAAGGTACAGGCAAACCCTGGAACGAGAAACGAAATAATTCAGATCGTCAACGTATTCAGGGCTCAGGTTGTGGATATAAGCAAGGATTCCATGATTATTGAGATAACCGGCGACGAGAAAAAGGTCAATGCACTGCAGGAGATGCTAAAGGACTTTGGGATTAAGGAAATGGTTCGCACAGGCATCATAGCCGTTGACAGGGGGAACAAACTCATTAAAGACGAAAATTTATAAAATTTACTGTTTAAAATTAAAATTTACGATGTGGAGGAGGAATAAGCGATGGCAAAGCTGTATTATGATCAGGATGCCAATTTGGAATTATTGAGTGGTAAGAAGGTGGCCGTAATAGGGTACGGCAGCCAGGGCCATGCTCATGCGCTCAACCTTAAGGACAGCGGAGTTGATGTGGTGGTAGGCCTATACAAGGGCAGCAAATCATGGAAGCTGGCCGAGGAAGCCGGGCTTAAGGTTATGGAAGCTGCTGAAGCTGCAAAGCAGGCTGACATAATCATGATTTTGATACCCGATGAGAAGCAGCCAAAGCTGTATAAGGAGAGCATAGAACCAAACCTTGAAGAGGGCAACATGCTCATGTTTGCTCACGGATTTAACATCCATTTCGGCCAGATTACCCCGCCGGAGTATGTGGATGTGGCCATGGTAGCGCCCAAAGGGCCGGGGCACACTGTGCGCAGCCAATACCAGGAGGGCAAAGGGGTGCCGTGCTTGATAGCGGTTCATCAGGACTACTCGGGCCGCGCTAAAGACCTTGCCTTGGCTTATGCAAAGGCAATAGGCGGTACGCGTGCTGGCGTGCTGGAGACCACCTTTAAGGAAGAGACCGAGACTGACCTCTTTGGAGAACAGGTTGTGCTGTGCGGCGGCCTTTCAGAGCTTATTAAAGCAGGGTTTGAAACGCTGGTGGAGGCAGGGTATCAGCCCGAGTGCGCATATTTTGAATGTTTACACGAGCTAAAGCTCATAGTGGATCTGATAAATCAAGGTGGATTGAGCTACATGAGATATTCTATAAGCGATACTGCCGAATTTGGGGATTACACAACTGGCAAGAGAATTATAACCGAGGAGACGCGCAAGGAGATGAAGAAGGTTTTGGCCGAGATACAGGACGGTACTTTCGCCAAAAAGTGGATACTTGAAAATCAGGCCAATCGTCCGCACTTTAACGCCATGCGAAAGAGGGAACAGGAACATCCAATAGAAAAGGTGGGTAAGGAGCTCAGGAAGATGATGCCGTGGATTCAGAATAAATGATGAAGGGGGATGACAGGTGCCGAAAAAGGTATATATATTCGATACAACCCTTCGAGATGGAGAACAATCGCCGGGTGTGAGCTTAAATGTTCAGGAGAAGTTGGAGATAGCCAGGCAGCTTGAGCGCCTTGGAGTGGATGCAATAGAGGCGGGATTTCCTGTTGCCTCGAAAGGCGATTTTGAGGCGGTAAAGGCTATAGCGCAAAATGTTAGAAGGCCGGTTATAGTAGCACTGGCCCGTGCTGTGAAACAGGACATAGACAGGGCATGGGAAGCCATTAAGTACGCTGCCCGGCCCCGTATTCATACTTTTATTGCCACTTCCGATATCCACATGAAGTATAAGCTTAAAATGGAGCCCGAGGAAGTCTTAAAGCGGGCTGTAGAGATGGTATCCTATGCAAAATCCCTCTGCGAAGATGTTGAGTTTTCGCCTGAGGATGGGACTAGGACACGGCCGGAGTTTCTCTTTAAAGTGCTGGAGGCTGTCATCGATGCCGGCGCTACCGTGATCAACATACCGGATACGGTGGGCTATGCCATGCCCGAGGAGTTCGGCGCGCTCATAAGGAGTATCAGGGAAAACGTTCGAAACATTGACAAGGTCATGTTAAGCGTACACTGCCACAATGACCTGGGGCTGGCAGTGGCCAACTCCCTTGCAGCCATTAGAAATGGTGCTCAGCAGGTCGAGTGCACCATAAACGGATTGGGCGAAAGGGCCGGAAATGCTGCTCTTGAAGAAATCGTCATGGCCATTAAAACGAGGAGCGATTACTTTAACTACTATACCGATATAGTGACTGAGCAGATATACCGTACAAGCACCATGGTCAGCCATTTAACCGGTGTGCATGTCCAACCCAATAAAGCCATTGTCGGCGCCAATGCCTTTGCACACGAGTCGGGAATCCATCAGCACGGCGTGCTGAGCAATCGTCAGACCTACGAGATTATGACGCCGGAATCCATTGGCTTAAAGCAGAGCCAGATGGTGCTGGGCAAGCATTCGGGGCGCCACGCTTTTGAGGAAAGGCTGAAAGAGCTGGGCTTTACCAACCTCATGCCCGAGGAGATAAACGCCGCTTTTGAGAAGTTTAAGGACCTGGCAGATAAAAAGAAATACGTGATGGATAAAGATATAGAGGCCCTTGTGAATGAAAAAGTGTTAAAGGTGCCTGAGACCTATGAGCTGGAATACTTCCATATATCCAGCGGCAATACCTCCATTGCTACGTCTACCGTGAAGATCAGGCGGGACAATGAGATATTCGAGGAAGCGGCATGTGGAGATGGACCGGTGGATGCTACGTTCAAAGCCATTGATCGGGCAATTGGTATAGAGGTCACGCTGAAGGATTATTACCTGAGAGCGGTGACCAGCGGTAAGGATGCCCTGGGAGAGGTAACTGTTAAAATAGGCAAGAACGGGGATGTATACATTGGCCGCGGACTCAGTACCGATATCATAGAGGCCAGCGCTAAAGCATATATAAACGCGATAAACAAGATGGTTATGGAACAGAACAGCAAGAATGGACATAACGGGGAGGAGAAAGGCGATTAGATTAGCGCTTGCATAGCACTTGCGGACATCAGCCGTTTTAAAGAACACACAGGGCTGATGGATGAAGCAAGTAAATTGATTCGTTTTAGGTATAACGGCAGTCCAATAGCGGAGTGTTATTTTAAATTTTCTAGCGATTTGCTTTTTTCAATATATTATTGCAATAAAGTTCAATTGTTATTACAATAAAAATCATAAAAACTTCAGGGATAAGGAGTTGATGGAGAGATGGGAATTATGTAAACGGCAAAAAGATCTTTATCTATGATTCAACCTTGAGGGATGGGGCTCAGGCTGAAGGAATTTCATTCACTGTAGGAGATAAGTTGAAAATAGCAAAAAAACTGGATGAATTTGGTGTCGATTACATCGAAGGGGGGAATCCTGGTTCCAATCCCAAAGATGTTGAGTTTTTTGAGAAGGTCAAGGATATCGAGTTTACCAATGCCAAGCTGGTGGCGTTTGGCAGCACGCGAAGGGCTGGCATAAAGCCAGATGAGGATGCCAATTTGGCCGCCCTGCTGCGAAGTGAAACTTCTGTGGTGGCCATATTTGGTAAAAGCTGGGATTTTCATGTCACTGATGTCATTAGAACCACCCTGGATGAGAATCTTAACATGATATATGACTCGATTGCCTATATGAAGCAAAACGGCAAAGAGGTCGTATTCGATGCCGAGCACTTCTTTGATGGTTATAAAGCCAATCCGGAATATGCTTTGAAGACCCTTGAGGTGGCTGCACAGGCCGGAGCTGACTGGCTGGTGTTGTGCGATACCAACGGAGGGTCATTCCCTTCTGAGATTGCCCAGATTGTAAAAGTGGTGGTTGACAGGTTTTCATCAATTCCCATAGGCATACACTGCCACAATGACGGTGGAATGGCGGTTGCCAATTCCATAATGGCGGTGGAACAAGGAGTAGTCCAGGTGCAGGGTACATTTAACGGATATGGCGAGCGATGTGGAAATGCTAACCTGTGTACCATCATTCCCAATTTGCAGCTCAAGCGCAATTTTTACTGCGTTCCGCCGCAGAGCATAGCTGGGCTGACCAGCGTGTCGCGCTATATAAGCGAACTGGCCAACATGGCGCCCAATGAACGTGATCCCTATGTGGGGAACTGTGCCTTTGCACATAAAGGCGGCATGCATGTGGATGCTATACTCAAAAATCCTGCTTCCTTTGAACACGTTCCGCCTGAGTCAGTGGGGAATGAGAGGCGCATATTGATGTCCGAAGTTGCCGGACGCAGTACCATACTTGGTAAGATTCAAAAGGTGGCGCCATGGGTTACAAAGTCATCGCCTGAAGTGCAAAAGATAATAGATGAGTTGAAGCGCCTAGAGCATGAGGGTTACCAGTTCGAAGGAGCCGAAAGCTCATTTGAGCTCCTGGTGAGAAGGGCGCTGGGCAAGGATCATAAATTCTTTGAGGTAAAAGATTTCCGCGTGCTGTGCGAGGAACCCTGGCAGGGGGATTACAGCGCCTCGGCCATTATCAAGGTAAGAGTAGACGGGGTTGAAGAGGTTACGGCTGCAGAGGGCGATGGCCCGGTAAATGCCCTGGATAAGGCACTGCGTAAAGCTCTGGAGGTTTTCTATCCTCAGCTTAAGAAAATGCGCCTTACTGATTACAAGGTTCGAGTGCTGGATACCTCAAAGGCCACTGCGGCCAAGGTGAGGGTTCATATAGAATCCACTGATGGAGAAAGGGTGTGGGGTACTGTAGGAGTATCCACCAACATCATTGAAGCAAGCTGGAATGCGTTGGTTGATTCTATCGAATATTTCCTTTATAATGAGATGGGGATGTAGAAAGGAGCTGGAATATATGGGGATGACCATGACTCAGAAGATACTCGCCGCTCATGCAGGGTTGGACAAAGTTGAACCAGGACAGCTTATAATGGCCAATGTGGACTTGGTTCTGGGAAACGACATTACTGCCCCCGTGGCCATTCGCGAGTTTAAGCGAATGGGTGCCAAGAGGGTTTTCGATAGAAAAAAGGTGGCGCTGGTACCTGATCACTTTACTCCTAATAAGGATATCAAGTCGGCTGAGCAGTGCAAAATCATCCGCGAGTTCGCGTATGATATGGAAATAGAGAACTATTTTGAAGTGGGCCAGATGGGCATAGAGCATGCGCTGATACCCGAGAAGGGGTTGGTGGTGCCGGGGGATGTGGTCATTGGCGCCGATTCCCATACCTGCACTTACGGAGCGCTGGGTGCATTTTCTACCGGCGTTGGCAGCACCGATATGGCGGCTGCCATGGCCACCGGCCAGGCATGGTTTAAGGTGCCCGAAGCCATCAAGTTTGTGCTCAAGGGCCGTTTGAACAAATGGGTGAGCGGCAAGGACGTAATACTTCACATCATAGGCATGATCGGAGTAGATGGCGCCCTTTATCAGTCCATGGAGTTTACCGGTGAGGGTCTGGCCAGCCTGTCGATGGATGACCGGTTTACCATTGCCAATATGGCCATAGAGGCAGGTGCCAAAAATGGCATCTTTGAGGTGGATGACAAGACGCTGGAATATGTAAAGGAGCATTCCACTAAGGAATTTAAAGTATACAAAGCCGATGAGGATGCCAGATATTCGAAAGTGTTTGAGATAGACTTGTCTTCTATCCCGCTTACTGTGGCGTTCCCACATCTTCCTGAGAATGTTAGGACGTTTGACGAGATAGGGGATATTCCCATAGACCAGGTGGTAATAGGGTCGTGTACCAATGGTCGGCTTAGTGACCTCAGGATTGCGGCACAGATACTGAAGGGCAATAAGGTGCATCCTCGTGTGCGTACAATCATCATCCCTGCAACTCAGAGGATATACCTTGAGGCTATGAGAGAGGGGCTTCTGGAAATATTCATAGAGGCCGGTGCTGTTGTGAGCACTCCTACTTGCGGTCCCTGTCTGGGTGGACACATGGGCATACTGGCAAAAGGCGAAAGGGCAGTGGCCACCACCAACAGGAATTTCGTGGGACGAATGGGGCATGTGGAGAGCGAGGTTTACCTTGCCAGCCCGGCTGTGGCTGCGGCTTCGGCTATCACCGGAAAGATTTCTTCGCCCGAGGAGGTAGTGAAATGATACAGGGAAAAGCGATTAAATACGGGAACAATGTGGATACCGATGTAATTATCCCTGCTCGGTATTTGAATACGGCTGACCCGAAGGAGCTGGCGGCGCATTGTATGGAGGACCTGGATCCGGAGTTCAAGAATAAGGTGCAGCTGGGGGACATAATAGTTGCCGGTACCAATTTCGGATGCGGTTCGTCCAGGGAGCATGCTCCTATTGCAATCAAGGCTTCGGGTATAAGCTGCATTATAGCCGAGACCTTTGCGCGCATATTCTATCGCAACGCCATAAACATAGGATTGCCCATAATGGAATGCCCTGAGGCTGCCAGGGATATAAAGGATGGTGACCAGGTGGCTGTAGATCTGACAACCGGTGAGATCATTAACTTAACCACTGGTCGAACCTACAAAGCCGCGCCATTTCCACAGTTCATGCAGGAGCTCATAAAGGCTGGCGGTCTGGTTGAATACGTCAAGGAAAGGATGGGGGCACAAGGATGAAAATTGCTGTAATACCAGGTGATGGCATCGGGCCTGAAGTGGTCAAGCAGGCGATTGTGGTGCTTGAGGCTGTGGCACAAAAATTTGGACACCGGTTTGAGTTTCAGGAGGTGCTCATGGGGGGAGCGGCGCTGGATGCGGTGGGCGTGCCGCTCCCGGATGAGACTCTAAAGGTATGCTTAAAAAGCGATGCCGTGCTGCTGGGAGCGGTGGGAGGCCCCAAATGGGATGACCTGTCCGGGCATTTAAGGCCAGAAGCAGGGCTTTTGGGGATACGTAAAGGGCTTAATCTGTTTGCAAACTTAAGGCCCGCAAAGGTATTCCCCCAGCTCAAATCGGCTTCTACCTTAAAGGAAGAGGTGCTGGGGGAAGGGCTCGATATACTGGTGGTGCGCGAGCTGACAGGCGATGTTTACTTTGGCGACAAAGGAAGGGCAGAAATCCCCGGCGGTCAGAAGGCGTGGGATACCGCTGTCTATTCTACGCATGAGGTTGAGCGGGTAGCCCATGTGGCGTTTAAGATTGCCAGGGGTCGGCGCCGCAAGGTCACCTCGGTGGATAAGGCCAACGTCTTGGAGAGCTCCAGGCTGTGGCGCGAGGTGGTATCGCGGGTGGGGCAGCAGTATCCAGATGTGGAGCTGAACCACATGTATGTTGACAATGCCGCTATGCAGCTCATAAGAAACCCCAGCCAGTTTGACGTAATACTTACCACCAATATGTTTGGTGATATCTTGAGCGACGAGGCTGCCATGCTTACAGGATCCCTGGGGATGCTTCCTTCGGCCAGCCTGGGGGAAGGCAAGCTGGGGCTATACGAGCCGGTTCATGGTTCTGCGCCCGACATTGCCGGCCAGGATAAGGCAAACCCCATAGCCACCATCATGAGCGCTGCCATGATGCTGCGTTACAGCTTTGGCCTGGAGCAGGAGGCCCAGGCTGTAGAGGATGCAGTGAGCAGGGTGCTTGAGCAGGGGTACAGGACGGCGGATATTGCCACGCCTGGCACTATCGTTGTGGGCACTCGAGAGATGGGGCACCTTATTGCCCAAAATTTGTAAAAATATGGCTTTGAATTTTTATCAAAAATTCACATGGCGGGGTAGAGGTGAACTCGCATGCCTTAAAGTGGCTGGTCAACTTGTCATATCATGAGAATAAAAATATTACTATAGTTGCTGGTCGGCTGATAATGACGGCAAAATAAATGCTTGGTATAAGAGGAATAAATGTGTGCTGCGATGACATAGGTGTGTAAGAATGTATGATATAATGGAGTAGTGCGATAAACTGGTGGAAATGTCCGATTCTGTGTAAGAGGCTAATATCTGCTGTAAGGGGGAAAGAGGGGTGTATGCTTCCCCGAGGATTAGACAAAGGTATTCGATAAATAAGCGGCGTTTTGTATGCACTATTATCTGTGCGGGTATACTCATTGCTTTGATGCTTGGGCTACCGTCGTGGGTAGCCCGTAAAATGTTTGGCTCTTACTACAAGATATCGGATTTTGCCCCTGAGCATTTGGAGATGTACTTTACCATTGGTGAGGAGCAGGGCGTCCCTTGGTACTATTTGGCCGCTGTGGATAAGGCAGAGGGCGTGACGGCGGAAGATATAACCGCTGAACGGATAGGCCGGATAGCCATACAGCTGCGTGGGATAGAGAATTCTAAGCAGCTTGAACAGTTCCTCGAAGCGTACAGGAGTGACAAGGAATTTTATAGAAAGGTGCGAGAGGAGCTTGGCAAGCTGGAGCGCATACGCCGGGTTTACGAAGATAAGGTGTTTCCCATAGCTCAGGGTTACGAGTACGATTATAAGGATGGATTTGGGGATGCTCGTACTTATGGAGGGGAGCGTACCCACGAAGGAATTGATATAATGTGCGACAAAGGTGTACCGGTCGTGTCGGTGTGCGATGGGGTGGTTGAGAAGAAAGGATGGCTGGAGCTGGGTGGATGGCGTCTGGGCATCCGGGGTAAGGATGGCATATATTACTATTACGCACATCTGTCCCGATATCATGAGGATATATGCCAAGGCAGCAGGGTAAAAAAAGGACAGGTTATAGGTTATGTAGGGGATTCAGGATATGGAGAGGAAGGCACCACGGGAAAATTTGATCCCCATCTTCACTTTGGGATGTATGAAGGGAAGGAAGAGGTGGCGGTCAATCCTTATCCCTTTCTGAAGATGTGGGAGAAAAATAAGGTAGCTGTGGAGTAATGTTTAAAATGCTCGTAAGCGTAATGAAAACCAGCATTTTGTTAGAATTAAAAATTTACAATGGTGGAGGCGATATTATGACTGTTAAAGAAGCCATAAGGGCGCGGAGGACCATCAGAAAGTATAAGCAGGAGAGGATCCCGCTGGAGGTGCTCAAAGAGCTGGTGGACGGAGCCAGGCTGGCGCCGTCTGCTGCAAACCGCCAGCCTCTGGAATACTTGATTGTGGAAGATCCGTTTCTTTTGGAGCCGGTATTCAGTACATTGGGGTGGGCCGGTTATATCAAACCCCATGGGACGCCCAAGGAAGGGGAAAAGCCTACGGCTTATATTGTGGTGCTCATAAATCGCGAATTGGACAGCGCATGGGCCAAACACGATGTAGGGGCTGCTGTTCAAAACATACTGCTGGGCGCGCAGGAGTATGGCATAGGGTGTTGCTGGATTGGCTCTGTGGACAGGGACAGGCTGCGTGAGATACTGCAGATTCCGGAGAAGTACATCATCGATTGCGTCGTGGCATTGGGGTATGCGGCTGAAAAATCGGTGGTCGAAGATGAACAGGGCTCAATAAAGTATTACAAGGATGAAAACGGTGTGCTGCACGTGCCAAAACGACGACTGGAAGACATAATGCATGTAAACAGGATACACAGTTAGTAAAGAAAATTTACAGTTGTTTTTACGTCAAGAAGCACATCCTTTTATGTTTGTTTTTTACAGCCTTACCAAGATTCGCCAGGTAAGCTCGCCTCTTTTAAGGGTGGGATGCAAGGCGCTTTAAGAAGCCCGGTGTGAGCCATGATCAGGTGTAGGGTTGGACCGGCCCGAACTCAAGCTTCTGGCAAGGGAGGCCGATGCGCGGCTACTAGGGAACAATCCCTATATCCGTGTAAGTTCCCCCTCGATAAAAGAGGAAGCCTGTCTTCTTTGGAAGCGGGAGGAAGCTACAAATGCGAAAAAGGAGTGTAGTGTGTTATGGTAAGCGACAGGGTAAAGAAAGGTATTGAAAAAGCGCCGCACAGGTCCTTGTTTAAGGCCATGGGCTATATCGATGAAGAGCTTGAGCGGCCTTTGATAGGCGTTGTCAACGCTCACAGTGAGGTGGTGCCTGGGCATCTGCATTTGGATACCATAGCTCAGGCTGTCAAGGATGGGATACGCATGGCCGGCGGAACCCCGATAGAGTTTCCCACTATCGGGGTGTGTGATGGGATAGCCATGAACCACGTGGGTATGAAATATTCCCTGGCTTCCAGGGAACTGATAGCCGACAGCATAGAGGCTATGGCCATGGCTCACGGGTTCGATGGTCTGGTGCTCATTCCAAACTGCGACAAGATAGTTCCAGGTATGTTGATGGCTTGTGCCCGGCTCAATATCCCTTCTATCGTGATAAGCGGCGGGCCTATGCTGGCCGGTAAAAAGGCCGGTAAGGTTTTGGATCTAAATTCGGTATTTGAAGGGGTAGGGGCGGTGGCTGCCGGGAGGATGACTCCTGATGAGCTCAAGGAGATAGAGGAATATGCATGCCCGGGATGTGGCTCCTGCTCGGGCATGTTTACGGCAAACTCCATGAATTGTTTGGCAGAGGTTTTGGGCCTGGCTTTGCCCGGGAATGGTACCATACCGGCGGTGTATGCTGAAAGGGTGCGCCTGGCCAAAAGGGCAGGCATGAGGATTGTTGAGCTGGTGAGGGATAATATACGGCCGAGGGACATTTTGGTCCCCGAGGCTTTTGAAAACGCATTGGCCGTAGATATGGCACTGGGATGCTCCACAAATTCAGTCCTTCATCTGACTGCCATAGCCTATGAAGCGGGTGTTCACATTAATCTGGATATCGTGAACAGGATAAGCGAGCGTACGCCCAACCTCTGTAGGCTAAGCCCTGCGGGGCCATATCATGTTGAAGACCTGTATGCAGCCGGTGGGGTTCAGGGCGTTATGAAGGAGCTATCCAAAAAAGGACTTTTGCATCTTGAGCTTTTAACCGTTACTGGCAAGACAGTAGGGGAAAACATCGCAGGAGCACAGGTTCTGGATCACGATGTCATAAGGCCGATCGATAATCCGTATAGCCCCACAGGAGGTATAGCGGTATTAAGGGGCAACCTTGCGCCTGATGGCGCTGTGGTTAAAAGGTCTGCCGTTGCTCCCGAGATGATGGTGCACGAGGGGCCGGCCAGGGTTTTTGATTCGGAAGAGGAAGCCTTTGAAGCTATACTGGGTGGCAGGATCAGAAAGGGAGATGTGGTTGTCATTCGCTATGAAGGGCCAAAGGGTGGGCCTGGAATGAAGGAAATGCTGTCTCCCACATCGGCCATTGCAGGGATGGGGCTTGATAAGGACGTAGCTCTTCTCACCGATGGGCGCTTTTCAGGGGCAACCCGAGGCGCTTCCATAGGCCATATATCCCCTGAGGCTATGGAAGGTGGGCCCATCGCAGTGGTGCAAGAAGGCGACATCATAAGCATCAATATTCCCGAGGGCAGGCTGGATATAAAGATAAGCGAGCAGGAGCTCAAGGAGCGGCTGGCCAGGTGGAAGGCACCTGAGCCCAAGGTAAAACACGGCTACCTGGGAAGGTATGCAAGATTGGTCACTTCGGCCAGCACTGGTGCGGTGTTGAAATAGTTTATATTGAAAGATTGTAACTTGATTTTATACCTGTTGCAGGCAACCGGTTCCGTTTTATGGAGTTTGGTATCGTAAAGGGACTTGGTTGCCAATTTTTTTATTTAAATGTTATTTTGAGGTAATAACAAAAGGAATTTCTGTTACTTTTTCAATCATAAAAGTTATAAATTTACAATGTAAAGTTATTTTACAGTATGGGTTGACTTTGAATAATTATAAACAGCAGTTTATATTTAAATAGCAAAAGCATTTTAGAAATTATGATAGAATTCTATAAAAACCAGCAACTTAATTATAAATTTTTTTGTATTATTATGCATTGTACATCATCGTAGGGTGTATTAAAAGTGAGGCAGCTAATTGTCTATCTAGCTGGTTTTATCAAATTGACTTTTAAAAAATAGTTGTTATATGAAGCAAAAAATGATATAATAAACAATCTCAGACTTCGCACATAAAAAATGAGCTCTGAACCTTGAAAAATCAACATTTTTCGGCATAAAAATATAGAAACATCCTCTCTTTTATGGTAT
>NZ_FOXR01000007.1:0-95419 GCF_900115765.1 Caldicoprobacter faecalis
AATTATCTCTGTAATATTTTTTAAAACCCATAGTTGACATTTTTACTGAATAAAATTATCCTTTTTGAGGTGACATTTTCACAGACTATTGACATAAAAAAATCGAACGTTTTTAAAAAGTAAACATCAAACGTTCGACTCCAAAACTTTTAGCTTTATATCCAGTTTTGAAAACTCCTGCATGGCTTCATCGTATATTTCTCTCAACGAGACGCCATATGTCCTGGAGGCAAGCCTGCAATCCTCATACTCGGGAGCCGCCTTGAATACTCCATCCCCATAGGCCACCTTGATACGGATATAGCCATATCGGGTGCTCACTTTTATCCATTGTCTTTGCAGCGTCTTTCTGAAAGCGCTGTAGCTTCTTACCCCCAGAGTGGTGGTCTCCCTCAGCAGTATATCCTCCAGCTTCTCCTGATCTTGCGGATGGCACAACACGCTCACTTTAACACCAGGGCGATTCTTCTTCATGTAAATCGGGGTATACCACACATCAAGGGCATTGTGCTGCAGCAGCAGCTCCATCAAAAAGCCCAAAAATTCGCCACTCATATCATCGATGTTTGTTTCGATAACCTTCACCTCCTCCCCAGGGGATTCTATTTTTTTAACGCCTCACCCCAGCACACCCTCAGGCAGTTGGGCACCTTGTAATCCCTTTTTCCCAATCCATACCCAATTTTCTCTATAACCATGGATGGAAAGTCAACAAACTCACTGCATAAAGCCGAAAGTATGGCAGCACCGGTGGGAGTGACCAGCTCGCCCTGAGCATTTTTGGAATAAACGGGTATACCTTTAAGCAGTTCCAGCGTGGCAGGAGCAGGGACTGGGAATATCCCGTGCTGGCACTTTACAAACCCCCCGCCTACATTTACAGGTGAAGCCATAATAATATCAGGCTTTAGCATATCTATGCAAATGGCAGTCCCAACGATATCGACGATAGAGTCCACCGCTCCAACTTCGTGAAAATGCACCTGGTCACAGGGAATACCATGGATCTTGCCTTCGGCCATGGCCAGCTTCTCGAATATCTTTAAAGCGGTATCCTTAACGCTCTGGGACAACGCGCTGTTTTCTATCAGCTCTTTTATTTCGCGGAAATTTCTCTGAACCCCTCCTCCATTGTGGGAATGAACATGGGTGTGGCTATGTACGTGGGAATGCTGGTGCACCTCATCGATTTCCATCTGTGAAAACTCTTCAGCAGCCTCTTCTTTGTGATGCACGTCATGAACATGCTGATTGTGGTTTACGCCATGACCTTTCTGATGGGAATGAAGAATTCTAACCGTCACATCCAATCCCGTAATCCCTTTTTTGACACTTCTTTTAATTTCGATGTCATACTCCTTCAGCCCCAGTTTATCAAGCTCGTTTAAAAAAGCCTGCTGATCCAATCCCAAATCCAGCAGTGCCCCCAATGTCATATCGCCGCTGATGCCAGAAAAACAATCAAAATACAGTATTTTCATCGGAATTCCTCCTTCTTTAAATTTACTCACCAGCTGTCATTCCAACTGCTCGTTTAAAGGCAGCGCAGTTTTATAAAACCCGTTTACAGATAAAATATACATTCACCATACTATCGTAAAAAGCCCCATAACCCCAAATCCTTTACTATTTTACAAATACAAACATTAAATAGCCAGAGGATATATAATGCAATCAGACAATACAAAAACACCGAGGAACCCCTCGGTATAATAAAATTTGCTATGATTGCTGTGCCAAGCGATTTATCAAGCTTGCCATGTATCCTGCCCCAAAGCCATTATCTATATTGACCACCGCCACTCCGCTTGCACAGCTATTAAGCATGGTCAACAATGCTGACAGCCCGCCAAAGTTGGCACCGTATCCCACGCTGGTAGGAACAGCGATGACGGGTTTGTCCACAAGGCCCCCTATCACGCTGGCCAGTGCTCCCTCCATGCCGGCCACCGCTATGACCACATTGGCCTCATTAAGCGTCTTGACATTTGCCAGCAGCCTATGCAGTCCTGCCACGCCAACATCATACACCCGTTCCACTTTATTGCCCAGAACTTCTGCCGTAATAGCCGCCTCCTCGGCCACGGGCAAATCCGACGTGCCCGCGCTTACAACGGCTATCTTGCCCTTTGAAACAGGCACTTCGCTTCTTTTCACCACAACGATTCTGGCTATCTCATGATACTCGGCATCGTAAGCCGCCTCTTTGATGGCCTGGTATACCTCCTGGCTTGCCCGGGTGGCAAGGATGTTTCTGTTGCCCCTGGCCATCATACGTTCCACAATGGCCTTTACATGTTCGGGCCTTTTGCCCTGGCAGTATATCACCTCGGGATAGCCATTGCGGAGCTGGCGGTGGTGATCCACCTTGGCAAAGCCAAGGTCTTCAAACGGCAGATATTTCAAGGCATCGATGGCCTGCTCCACGGTACATCGCCCTGCTTTGACATCCTCCAGTATGAACTTAAGGCGCTCAACATCCATAATTCTCCCTTCCCCTTTCAAAGTGGTGGCATCACAAAGCAGGTACTCAGCCACCCGCACAACAAAGCGATACAATCCTCATACGCCTGTGCTGTAGTTTGGCGCTTCCTTGGTGATATAGATATCATGGGGATGGCTTTCCCTGAGCCCGGCACTGGTAATCCTTATGAATTTTGCATTCTTTCTTAGCTCTTCAATGGTACGAGCACCGCAGTAGCCCATGCCAGCCCTCAGGCCACCCATCAGCTGATACACCGTATCGGCCAGCGGCCCTTTAAAGGGTACTCGTCCTTCAACGCCCTCGGGAACAAGCTTTTTAGCGTCTTCCTGGAAGTATCGATCTTTGCTGCCTGCAGCCATGGCGCCAAGGGAACCCATACCACGATAGACTTTAAAGCGCCTGCCCTGATAGAGCTCTGTCTCGCCGGGGCTTTCCTCGGTACCCGCCAAAAGGTTGCCCACCATAACCACACTGGCCCCCGCAGCTATGGCCTTCACGATATCCCCAGAATATTTAATACCTCCATCGGCAATGATGGGGATGCCGTATTTATCGGCTTCCTCCGCGCATTCCATTATGGCCGTGATCTGCGGAACCCCTACCCCCGCAACAACACGGGTGGTACAAATCGAACCAGGCCCTATGCCTACTTTGACGCAATCGGCACCCGCCTCTATCAGCTCGCGGGTAGCCTCAGCCGTTGCCACATTGCCGGCAATGACCTGCAGATCAGGGAACTTCTTCTTTATCTGCTTTACCATGTTGATGACTCCCACAGAGTGGCCATGGGCGGTATCCACCGTTATGACGTCCACCTTGGCAGCTACCAAAGCCTCTACCCGTTCCATGGTGTCACGCGCAATGCCGACGGCAGCGCCCACCAGAAGGCGCCCGTTTTTGTCCTTAGCGGAATTGGGATACTTAATGGCCTTTTCTATGTCCTTGATGGTTATCAAGCCCTTGAGCATTCCCTTTTCATCCACTATGGGCAGCTTCTCAATCTTGTATTTTCTCAGTATCTCCTTGGCTTGTTCAAGGGTTGTCCCCTCAGGAGCTGTGATCAGGTTTTCAGAGGTCATTACCTCGCGTATCCTCTTGGAAAAGTCGGTCTCGAAACGGATATCCCTGTTAGTAATGATTCCTACCAGTTTGCCGTTTTCAGTGATGGGAACGCCCGAAATGTGATATTTCTCCATGAGAGCCACAGCATCCGAGACCAAATGGTCTGGCGAAAGATAAAAGGGATCCACTATAACGCCGTGCTCGGAGCGCTTAACCTTATCCACTTGCTCGGCTTGTTCCTCTATGGACATATTCTTATGAATAATTCCTATGCCGCCCTCCCTGGCTATAGCAATGGCCATCCTGGCCTCTGTAACGGTGTCCATGGCCGCACTTGCAAGGGGAATATTAAGCGTGATAGTCTTGGTAAGCCTGGTTCTTAAGTCCACATCTTTAGGAAGAACCTCCGACCTTTGAGGAACCAGCAATACATCGTCAAACGTCAACCCTTCACCAATAATTTTATTACTAATGACCAACACTCCTTTCCCTTGAACTTGAGGTTTAAATACAGCCGATCATGTAATTGAAAGATAGTCTACCAAAAATGACGCTCCTCTGTCAACCCGCATTTTCCCGCAAACCTCATGGCTAAATTAAATGGCAACCAAAAACTCTTTTCATCCTTTCGATAATAACCTTGTGGTCCACCAGATAGAGCTCTTTAAGCCTGGCTTTTATGATCTTCTTCGATCATGTCATGCATTCTTCGTCAAACGGCAAATTTGCCCAGATACGCCGTAGGTAAAACCCAGATCATGTGATGCATTCGCGTGCGTAATAGAACAAATACTGCTGCGCAAAGCCTGCCAGATGGCCAAACTTTCGCCAGGCAAACTCCTTCACCTCCCTGTTGGTGCCACTACTCTCAGGGTAAAAACGCTGCATAACCTTTTTGATCCACACATCGACCGGGAAGGCCTCGGTCTTACCCATTGAAAACAGAAGAACGCAGTCAGCCACTTTAGGCCCGACCCCCGGGCAGGCCATAAGAGCTTTGTAAGCCTCTTGATAGGGCAGGCCAGTTATCTGTTCCAAGCGTATCTCACCGCTGCATACCATCTCGGCCGTTCTCTTTATGTAGTCCGCCCTGTAACCACACCCACAGGCCATGAGCTGTTCAACCGATGCGCCAGCCAAATCAACCGGAGCAGGAAAGGTATAGAATTCCCTTCCCCGCCAGCTTACCCTTCTTCCAAACCTGGCTGCCAGATTTTCAATGATACGCTTGATCCTTGGTATGTTGTTGTTAGCCGATATAATGAACGAGATCAGGGTCTCCCATGGGTCCTGATTTAAAATGCGTATCCCCCATCCATACTCCATTGCCTTCTCAAGCACAGGGTCGCAGGATAAAGCGGCTTTCACCTGGCCGTAATCCCTGTCCATGTCAAAATAGCGTCTCCAAAATGAGCAGTAATCCTCGATGGAGGCATTCTCCAGTAAAATATCCCCCTCATGACACGATACCCTTATTACCCTGTCACCTGCGACTCCCACATAACCGGTGCCATCCCAGTTCCACCTGAAAGCCTGCCCGCACTCAAAGATGTGTACAGGATAAAAATCGTCAACATCTTTCAGGAGTACACCTTCGCTTACCTGTATAATCTCCAACGCACTACCACCTTTTCATCGTCAATTTTCTCCAAAAATACAATTTACACTTTATCGCCGCTTTTATCAAGATGACGATAAAGTGTAAATTGTTACTCTTCCTTGGACAGCCTCTCATGTATGGCTTTGGCAGCCCTTTTACCCGCTCCCATGGCCAGGATAACGGTGGCAGCCCCCGTCACGGCATCGCCACCGGCATACACCCTGTCCTTGCTGGTGGCACATGTCTCCTCATCTACTATAATACCGCCCCATTTTTGAACCGCCAAGCCAGGGGTGGTGGAAGCTATGAGCGGATTGGGGCTTGTTCCTATCGCTATTATCACCGTATCCACATCCATCACGAACTCCGAACCCTCAATGGGTATGGGCCTTCTCCTGCCTGATTCGTCTGGCTCGCCCAGCTTCATCCTTATGCACTTAAGTCCTTTTACCCAGCCATCTTCACCCAGCACCTCGATGGGGTTGGTGAGCACATCGAATATTATTCCTTCTTCTTTGGCGTGATGTATCTCTTCCAGCCTGGCAGGCATCTCGGCTTCCGAGCGCCTATATACTATATGCACCTCATCGGCCCCCAGCCTCAAAGCGCTCCTGGCGGCGTCCATAGCCACGTTTCCTCCGCCTACCACCGCCACCTTTTTACCCCGCTTTATGGGAGTATGGCTGTTGGGAAAATCATAGGCCTTCATCAGATTTATCCGGGTCAAGAATTCGTTGGCAGAGTACACGCCGTTTAAGTTTTCACCCGGGATGCCCATGAACTTGGGCAGGCCGGCACCGCTGCCTATAAACACCGCTTTGTACCCTTCTTCCAGCAGCTCATCTATTGTAATGGATTTACCCACTATGACGTTGGTTAAAATTTTTACTCCCAGCTTTTTAAGCCCCTCTATTTCCCTCTTGACCAGAGACTTGGGAAGCCTGAACTCGGGTATACCGTATATCAAAACGCCGCCGGGCTCATGAAAAGCCTCGAATATGGTGACATCGTACCCCAGCTTTGCCAAGTCGGCAGCAGCCGTCAGGCCGGCAGGCCCTGCCCCCACTATGGCCACCTTTTTCCCGTTGGGCTTTACCTCTACCTCATCCTCTATGCCTTTCTCCATGCAGTAGTCGGCCACAAACCGCTCAAGCCTGCCTATGGCCACAGGCTGTCCACGCCTGCCAAGCACGCACCTCTGCTCGCACTGGGTCTCCTGGGGGCAAACCCTTCCACATATGGCAGGTAGGTTGTTGGTCTGACGTATGATCCTGAATGCTTCCTCAATGTTACCCTCCACTATAGCTGCAATGAACTGGGGAATCCTGACATTTACAGGGCAGCCTTCAACGCACATGGGCTTTTTGCACTGCAGACACCTTTTTGCCTCCTGCACGGCTTCTTCCAGGGTATAGCCCAAAGCCACTTCATCGAAATTCCTGCGCCTTACCTCGGGGTCCTGTTCCCGCATGGGTACTCTATTCAAGTTCACTGCCATGGCTTACAGCCCCTCCTTCTCCATCAATTTGCAGATGTGCTGCTCCTCTTCCCGGTACATACGCTGCCTCCTCATAGCCTCGTCGAAATCCACCAAGTGCCCATCAAAATCCGGACCGTCCACGCAAGCATAACGGACCTCACCGCCCACGGTGACGCGGCATCCTCCGCACATACCGGTACCGTCCACCATTATGGGATTCATGCTGACAACGGTGGGCACATTGTACTGCTTGGTAATCTCGGATACTACCTTCATCATAATGAGGGGGCCAATTGCGATTACCCTGTCATATACATTTCCCTGATCAAGCAATTCCTTCAAGACGTCGGATACAAACCCTTTGCGCCCGTATGAACCATCATCGGTGGTTATATACAAATTATTGCATATGCCCCTTATCTCTTTCTCCAGAATAAGGTATTCTTTGCTCCTGGCGCCTACAATCACGTCGACGGAAGTACCTTTTTCCCATAGATATTTTACCTGCGGGTACAAGGGCGCTACGCCCACCCCGCCGCCTATGCACAGCACGCGCTTTAAGCCATCCAGCTCAGACGCCCTGCCCAGCGGCCCTACAAAGTCCAGGATGCCATCGCCCTCATTCAGCTTGGCCAAAAGGCGGGTGGTCAACCCAACTTCCTGAAAGATGATGGTAACCCATCCCTCCTGCCTGTCGTAATCGGCTATGGTCAAGGGGATCCTCTCCCCTCCCTCCTTCACGCGCAGAATTATGAACTGCCCGGGCATCGCCCTTCGGGCTACAAACGGCGCCATGACTTTCATAAGCCATATCCCCGGAGCCAGCTTTTCCTTCCGTAAAATCCTGTACATCCATCCTTCCCCCTTTTATTGGTTTATTGCTCCTTTAAACGACCAGATTTCGTGCCGTGACGTTTACAGCGATCACGTTTATACCAGTCAATCTATCCACATCCTTTGCCACCGCCGACTGTACCTCTTCCAGCACCACATGTATTCTATAGCCATACTTCACCGCCAAATCGATGTATATTATCAACCCGTCATCCCTGCTGGTAAGGCTGGTATTCAAAACTCTTGCTACCCCTTCCACCTTTTGAGCATTATACGCTACAATGGACTCAATTGCCGTGTCGGCAATGTAGAACCTGCCCATATAGCTGTAAGTAGGGCGCACCACCGTCTTCTCCACCGCTTCCACCTTCTTGCCCTTACCGGCGATCCTGAATATCTTCAGGGGGTCAATGAAATAGCCCGAGAAATCCTTGCGTATCTCGAACGTCGGTACCGGGATGACGTGCTTGCCCTGTTCATACCGGTATTTTTGCGCCAGCCTGATTTCCTGGCTGGTTGAAATTTCCTCAATCCTTATGACCTCGTGAACAGGTGGCAACTCCAAGCGTTTAATTATCCTGTCTATCATCCTCATGGACGTACCAAGGATTAAGATAGAATCAGGCATAACAGCTCTGATAGCCTCTTTTACCTGCTTTGCATGCTCCTCATCCATAAAAAGAGCTCTCCTGACAGCTGCTATCCTCGTGGACTCCTTTTTGGCAGAAATGCCGGCAACTATCTTATTGCGCTTTATAAACAGGCCATCGTCGATTATATACTCAATTCCTTTTTTGCTGGCCAGGGTAAGGGCCTTATAGCTCTTACCCGTGCCACTTGGGCCTATCAAGGCGTAAACCTTCAAGGCTTGCCTCCCCTTAATCTCATATTCGCGCCACACCGGATTGTCTGGCAGCCTGCGCCACAGCCTGGGCTACGGTCTGCCCCACCCGTTTATCAAAGGGAGCTGGTATTATATATTCCTCGTTGAGCTCATCATCGCTTACCAACGACGCTATGGCATATGCCGCCGCTATCTTCATCTCATCGTTTATATCCCTTGCCCTCACGTCAAGAGCCCCTCTGAAAATGCCAGGGAAAGCCAGCACATTGTTTATCTGATTTGCAAAATCCGAGCGCCCTGTTCCTACTACCCTGGCCCCTGCCTCCTTGGCTTCATCCGGCATTATCTCGGGCACCGGATTGGCCATAGCAAAGACTATGGGGTCCCTGGCCATGGATTTAACCATTTCTTTTGTAAGCATGCCAGCGGCCGACAGGCCGATAAAGACGTCAGCTCCTGCGATCACATCCTTCAGGCTTCCCCTTTTCCGCTCGGGGTTTGTGTGCTTTGCCATCTCGGCCTTTTCGGCATTCAAGCCCTCCCGGCCCTCATAAATAGCACCCATCCTGTCACACAGTATGACGTTTTTAAGCCCTACAGCCATCAACAGCCTGGTAACGGCAATCCCCGCTGCACCAGCGCCGTTTACCACCACCGATATATCCTTCATGTCCTTGCCTACTATCTTGAGAGCATTGATCAGAGCAGCAAGGGTCACCACCGCAGTGCCGTGCTGGTCATCGTGAAACACGGGAATATCGCACTCAGTTTTAAGCCTTCTTTCTATCTCAAAACACCTAGGCGCCGATATGTCCTCCAGGTTTATACCTCCAAAGCTTCCGGATATGAGCTTTATGGTGTTTACGATCTCGTCTACGTCTTTTGACCTTATGCATATGGGAAAGGCATCCACATCGGCAAACAGCTTAAACAGCACGCACTTTCCTTCCATAACCGGCATGCCAGCCTCGGGCCCTATATCGCCCAGTCCCAGCACTGCCGACCCGTCGGTCACTACAGCCACCAGGTTCCATCTCCGGGTATATTCATACGAAAGGTTGACGTCCTTTTGTATGGCCAGACAGGGCTGTGCAACCCCTGGCGTATAAGCCAATGACAAGTCCTTCTTGTCTTTGATGGATACCCTGCTTACGACTTCTATCTTGCCCTTCCACTGCCTGTGGAGCTCCAGGGCTTCCTGCTGTATCGCCATACAACTATTCCCCTTTCTTACATGCTTAAAGCACTCAATATGGCCCTCGCTCACATCTTATGCCTGATTTTACATTACAACAATGCTGATTTTATTAACACAATTCACCCCGTCTGCTCCCTATGACTTTCAAATAAAGTGCTGAAGGCCCAAATTAAAAGGCGTCAACGAAGACCAATTGCTCTGCAAAAATTATTTATCTCTGGCGTTATAATATTCACAGTATTCGGCCAGAAAACACTCATGGCATTTGGGCTTTCGGGCGGTGCACACCCTTCTCCCATGGCGTATGAGCCAGTGATGGGCCCTCGACCACTTGTCCTTGGGTATATTCTCCATAAGCTGCATCTCGGTATCCCTTACGTTTGCAGCATGCGCCAGTCCCAGCCTGTTAGCCACACGAAACACGTGGGTGTCAACCGCAATGGCATCCACGCCAAAGGCATTGCTGGCCACAACATTTGCCGTCTTTCTGCCCACTCCTGGAAGAGTCTGAAGTTCCTCAATATCCTGTGGAACTTGTCCACCGTATTTATCGAGTATGATTTGGCTTGTCTTGATTATATTCCTGCTTTTGGTTTTATAGAAGCCACAACTGTAAATTTCCTTCTCCAGCTCTTCCGGCGACAGTCGCGCAAAATCCTCCGGTCCCGGGTATTTTGCAAAAAGCGTAGATGTAACTTTATTTACCTGCCTATCGGTGCTCTGGGCCGAAAGCATAGTAGCCACCAGAAGCTGAAATGGGGTTTTATATTTGAGCTCTGTAGTGGCTCCTTTATAATGTTTTTCCAGTTCATCCAGGATTTTTTGGTATCTTTCCCTGTCCGTCAACAGAGCTCTTTTCTCCTTCCTTCAAACAGATTATCTTTGCATATTATACAATAAACGCTGCAATTTACTCAAGCAGGATATATATAAAAATCTATAAGCAAATACCTGTGCCGCCCATATCAAGCCTTTACAGGCCATATGGGCGGCATACCATGAACTAATTCACTATAACCACCGGTTTTATAAGGCATAGAAAACGACAGCCAATTACGCCCATTTTCTATGCCTTTTATAAAATATTCAACCAAACTCGGTAAGTTTTCCTCTGATTCCGTTATAAATCCTCTCACTAGTTAAGTCCTTTCTTTACAGGCCTCCACAAAGGCGATGACATTCTCTATAGGGACATCGGGTTCCAGCACATGTGTAGGCTCAAGGATTAAAGCTCCGTCATATCCTAAGGTCCTTTTTCGTTCCCTTACCACTCTTTTTACTTCATCTGGCGTTCCAAAAGGCATGGTGCTCTGAGTTCCAACCGTGCCTTTGAGAACCAAGTACTCCCCGTATTTTCGCTTTACCTCAATCGGATCCATGCACTCAGGCTGAATAGGATTCAAAATGGTAACTCCAATCTCAATAAGCTCGGGTATAATATCCATAATATTTCCATCGCTATGATAATCCACCTGTATATCAGGTTTTATATCCTTTGCAGCTTTTATCACTTTGGCCCATCTGGGCTTCAAAAATCTTCTCCAGTGTTCAATCGAAAACATAAGCGTCCTTTCATTGGCCACATCGTCGCCTATGGTCAGCCAATCTACCCCGGCCTTTGCCGCAGCTTGAGCAACTCTCACGTTCCGCTCACAAATCTTATCCAGTATGAATTCACATATCTCGGGATTAAGGAGCATATCCACGAGAAACTGCTCGTATCCCCGGATCTGCCAAGCAACCTCATAGATATGCCCCACCCAGCAGATAACAGGTTGATTGTTTTCATGAGCTATCTTAACCTGTTCTGCCATATGGCAATCCGTCCAACCCTCTACATTTGGATATGGAAAATCTTCTATTTCCCTAAGAGTTTTTGCGTTTCTCAAAGGACTGACATATCTAGTGAAATGATACAGACTTCCCGGTATCTCCAGTACACCAATATCGTTGATAAACGCATTGGTGGAATATCCATATCCTCGTAATACTTAGAAAAATCGGGCTTTTTAAAATCCTCAGGGGGCTTTAAGGCCACATACGCAACACGAGGCATATCAAAATTTTCTACAAAGCTGTCCTGTGGCTTTAAGCCCAGATGTTGGCGAAGGCGCCTTTCCAAATCCGGAGTACAATGGAAGAAAAAAAGGTATTCATCATGTGGAATATGCTCCACTATCGCCTTAAACAATTCCAAACTATTCACAATGCTCCCCTTTCTATGCAACCCTTTTAAAATTATTGGGTTTCTAAGCCATAGTTTAATTGTAAGTGAAAACCTTGGCCAAGCAAATCTATCCTTCCAGAGCCACCGATATCATAGCATAGCAAAGTACTTTTCATCCGGCACATACTCCGGGATGCTGTTGCCTGTCCCCAGCGCGTAACCGCCTGTGTTTTTTGTCCTTTCCAGCATGGCCCTGCAGCGCTGCTTGATCTCATCGATCGAAGCCCTACACACAAAATCCACATCAATACCACCAAGAATGGCTATTCTTCCACCCCAGCGATCATATGCCTCCTCCACTGGCATGATGGCATCCTCAAAGGAATGCTTTGCATCATATTCCATATCTTCAATACCAAGATAACTTATGGATATAGAGACCTGCCGAAAAGCTTTGCAGCGCACTACCTCTGTTCTCAACACAAAACTCATACATTCTCTATCTGTCACCTGACAACACACAGACTCATCAGCTGTTTTCTGCCAAAACTATTTTACCATATTTTATTAGGCAATTCATCTTTCTCATCCTCAGAAAAACAAATTGACAGAAGCGATAAAACGCATCAAAATCCTTGCAATAAAATTCTCATGCGGTGCATATAAATTTACTGAACTTACCTGTCCTACGTGATTTATTAATGTCAAAAATCAAGGGGTTTACAGATAGGAGGTGGCAAGGTGAAACTCTATTACCGCAATGACTATATAGTGCGGTTTAAAAACGGTGACTTATGGCACTTTTTCTCTCAAAAAGGAAAGGGTATATACTTCCGCTGCATGGAAAAAAGCCGAAATTGGGGAAATGAGACAGAGCTTGTAGCAAACGCCCACGAGTACTTTTCCGTGTCGATCGACAGCCATGACCACCTGCACCTGATATACCAGGACCATAACGGAGAAATAGTATACATGGAGTATAACGGGAATACGTGGAACAAACAGTTGCTTCATCAATACGATACTTCATCGTACATAGTGCAATTTCCTACCATTATTGTTCTCAACGAGCAGGTTCACGCCATTTTTGCTGTGGGCACAATCCCCTCTACCGGCCTTTGGAGCCTTTATCATTGCTATAACAACGGCAACGGCTGGATTAAAGGCGAGATAACCAGGTATGCGGATGGAAAACAGACCAGCCCCTTTTACCTTGACTATGACCAAAGAAACATTCACATGATTTACCGCAGCCTGTACCGCAACCATCACAGATTATTTTACTGCCATTTTGATGGCGCCCGTAATCGATGGAGCATGCCCGAGAGCTTAAGCCGCAACCTGACCGACTGCAACATGCCCAGCATCCTCGTCAAAAACAACAGGCTTCATCTTGCATGGACGTCAATAAAAAATTCCAACCTGCAGGTTATGTACCGAAACTGGAACCTGAATTCATACTTCAAAACTGGCTTGGAAAAAGAGGTGCTTTTGTCCAGTGAAGAATCGAACTGTTCGGATCCACAGCTCTTCTGGGCAGATAACCAGTTATGGTGCATGTGGTATCAAAACGACGATATATACTGCTGCTCATCCCTCGACGACGGCGTGACCTGGACCCAAGCGAAATCCCTGGAATGGTCGCATATCGGCAGCTGTTACTGCATAAAATATTCCAGCAACTATCCCGAAGACCAGTCCAACCTTAAAGTGCGTCGAATATTTGCAAACCTAGACAACGGCCTGGAAATTCCCATACCGGGAGAATGCAAGGGCCTTCCCGAAGCCATACATAGTGTAAAGATAGAGGATTTGCCTTCGAAACCAACCATGGACCAACCGCATTTTGAACATCCTGGTTCATTTCAGCAGGTAAATGCACCTTCTGCACCTTTAAAACAAAACAGCGCCGCTTCTGAGCTGCTCGCATCCAAAGATGCACCCTACAGCTCATCAGAAAAAGCAGCACAGGGAGATGCATCCCCCACACCGCCAACCTCCAATCAGGAAATGCACGATTTAAAACCAGCCGACGGCGGGCATGCTTCCGAAAGCGTGCATTCAACCAACGCAAATTCCACAACCCGTGATACAGCTTTGCATGCCACAGACTACGTGGCAGATAAAGAGCAAAGTACACCACAGCCAAACACACAACAGCCGGAGACTGAATTAAAAGAAGCACCCATAAAGTCAGATAATATAAGGCAAGAGTGCCATCACCCTTATGAAAAAGCAGGGCAATTACCTGCCAACCAGACCATACCCGACAATGTCGTAAATCGCGTACTGGCCTTGATACAGGAGATGAACAAGGTCAATGGCCTGAGAGCAAGATTTCAGGCTCTCATTGCCAAAAACCAACCAGAACAGGACAGCACGTACTACCTTTTCCAGCTTGATGCCCTCTTGAATTCCTGGATCAAAAAAGCCGAGGGAATCCAGGCTCAAAACCAGACCATCATGAGGGAAATCGAAGCGCTGCGAAGGCGTTCCATAGAAAATCAGCGGCAATGGGAAATCCTCCTGGAAGAATTTGAGGAAATAAAAGACCTACTAGAAAAAAACTTGAGAAGGGGTTTTTTAAGAAAAATCATAGGCTAATCCAACAATCATCCAATACAAAACAACACAGCTATTGGCCACAAAAATTATATTTCCCAATAAATGCATTTAGCAAAATTACTGCCACAAAAACCGGAATATCAGTGAAATATATTCTTCTGTCTTGGAGAATGATATACTTCTAAAGGAAGGAGAACTCAATTATGGTGATATACATGGACAACGCAGCCACTTCATGGCCAAAGCCCAAATCAGTCTACAGGGCCGTTCTAAATTGCATGAAGAGATATGGAGCCAACCCTGGCCGTTCGGGGCATAAGATGGCTATAGAAGCGGGAAAAATACTACTACATACCCGTAAAATGCTGTGTCAGCTCTTTTCGATAGATAACCCATTTCAAATGATATTTACCCTGAATGCTACCGAAAGCCTGAACCTGGCCATCAAAGGGTGTACAAAGCCAGGCGACCATATCATCACCACCTCCATGGAGCACAACTCGGTAGTGCGCCCGCTCAAAGAGCTCGAAAAGTATGATATAAAAACCACCTACGTAAAAGCCGATAGCCAGGGACGAATCGATCCTCACGACATAAAAAAGGCTATTCGAACCAATACACGGCTCATCGTCACCACCCATGCCTCCAACGTGACCGGGACCCTTGTACCCATAGACGAAATAGGCAAAATCGCAAGGGAATACGGCATACTCTACCTAGTAGATGCAGCGCAAACCGCCGGAATCATACCCATCGACCTTTCAAAATTGCCTGTGGACATGATGGCCATGGCGGGACACAAAGGGCTACTTGGCCCTCAAGGGACCGGCGTGCTTTACATCGCCCCCCATGTAAAGTTAAAGCCGTTAAAGGAAGGGGGTACAGGAAGCCAATCGGAAAACCTTTATCAACCCGAATTTGCCCCCGACAGGTATGAAGCCGGAACGCAAAACACTCCTGGAATTGCCGGCCTTGGAGCGGGAATTAGCTACATACTCCAACAGGGCCAAAAAAAGCTGCTTTCCCACATCATCAGGCTCGAGAAGTTCTTTTTAGAGGCTGTATCCCATATTCCCGGTATAAAGATCTACGGCCCCACAAACATGGATGAACGAATCGGTGCGATTTCAATAAATATAAAGGATTTTGACTCGGCATACATCGCCAACTTATTGGATGAAAGGTATAACATCGCAACTCGCGGTGCCATTCACTGCGCTCCTTTGGCCCATCAAACTATAGGCACCTTAAAGCAAGGAACCGTACGCTTCAGCCCCGGCATTTTCAATACCATGGACGAAGTCAAGGAATGCATAAGAGCGCTGGAGCAGCTCAGCCACCTCAAATAGCATTAAAGAAAAACCCCTGCAAGTTGACGCTCTGCAAGGGTTTCTCTATCTATTGGCCGAGTATGCTCTTGACATCCACCAGCCCTCTGCCCTGGGCATATATATTCTTATCTATACTTCTTGCGTATTTCATGATCAGCGCCTTTACCTCATCCGGCGTGTACTCGGGATGTGCCTCAAAGATAAGGGCTGCTATGCCGGCTACTATCGGCGCTGCCACCGACGTCCCAGACATGGTAGTGTACGCCTTCTCCAATGAATAAAGCTTTGGTCCACCGGTATAGTCGCGGTCGGTGTTTAAAGATACCACATTCACTCCGGGCGCCACCACGTCGGGCTTGGGTATGTTGCCATGGGCTGGTCCGCGACTTGAAAACTCTGCAACCACATCATCGCTTATATCAACGGTTCGCTTATCATCGACCGCTCCTACCGTTACAATGCTTGGGCTTATACCCGGGGTGGTGATAGTTCCTTTCTTTGGACCAGAGTTGCCCGCCGCAGCCGTCACAAAAATGCCCTGTTTCCAGAGCTGGTTGACAGCCACCACAAGAGGATCATTCCTTATAGCTCCGGAAGGTTTGGAGCCGAGCGATAGGCACACCACCCTTATATTGTATTCCTTCCAGTGATCTGCCACCCATTGCATTCCAGCGACTATCTTTGAAGCGCTGCCCTCCCCATCCCTGTTCATAACTTTAACCGCGATTACGTTGGCCTCTGGAGCCACCCCTGCATACTTTCCTCCCGATGAATAGCCGTTCCCGGCCGCCACCCCTGCAACAAAGGTGCCATGCCCGTTATCGTCGTAAGGGTCCTTTTTGTCATTCACAAAATCCTTAAAGGCAATGATCCTATTTTTGGGCCTTATCAGATCAGGGTGAGGATAAACACCGGTATCAAGTATGGCAATTCCTATGCCTTTTCCAGTATACCCCTTTAGGTTGACATCCCTGGCACCCACCTCTTGTGTGGCTATATTTAAAAGAGAATTTATATCCACATCGTCAGAAATATATCTTATGGACTCTATCTCTACAATTCTCTCAAGCATGGACCTAGGAATCTCAACCGCATAAGCATTGATAAGCGGAAACTCATACACTATCGTTACGCCCATCTTCTGTAAGCATTCCTTGCAAACAGAGGCCTGCTCCTCTTTAGAAAATATAATAGCCGAAAGCCTACTGTCTGAATTTAAGGTTTGAACTTTCTTGATAAGCCTACGATCAATTTTCTCCTCAGCTCTAGTTACTCGATCTAAAAAAGGAAATAGCAACATTCCGAATAGAATGTTCAATATTTCGCCCCCTTTACTTGCATTTGGTATATCTTATGTATACCGTCAGCAAGTTGTTAAGGGGTACAGAAAAAGTTTATCAATTAGCGGCCTTGCAACTCCCTAAGAAGTCTATCCAGCTTCCTCCTCTGTTGTGGCTCCAGCACAGGCATAATAGCCTTTATCATACCTTCGGCCTTTTCTCGTGTAATTCCCCCTTTGCCCGATTTGATCATGGCAGCCAGCTCACGTATCATCTCATCCTCCGATTTCCCCTGCATGCTTTGAACCATCTGCAACAATCTTCTTATGTCCTGATTTCCCATATTCATAACAACACCACCTCTAAATCATTTTAATGTTGTTATAATACATAATTATTCAAAATCTCAAATATTGCTACTCCAAACCAATGCACATTTTATAGATAGCAGCATATTATGGGTAAAGAAAGCATCAAGGGTGGTGAGCGACTTATGTCACAAGAAGTGCTCAAAGGCAGTTTCAAAGGTACCAATGTGCTGTTTTTCTTCATGATACTGACGCTTATATGGGATGTACATTTTGAGATAAATCACCTGTTTTTCTTCTTTATATTTCTGGTATTGACATCTGCGGTATAGAACCGTGCAAAAAGCAAGGAGGAATTCTATGGAGAACAAATACCCTTTTACCCCGGTACCCTCAAGACAAACAGCCCATAAAATGGGGCAACCATACCTCAGTGCTCCGCAGGAACGGCCATCTGTCGCTGCCAAACCGACACCGCTTGCACCAACAAATTCAGCTACCAGAAACTTACCAAATGTACCAAAAAAAATCCCTGGTTTCTTGACCCCTCCCATAAATCCGCTGCCGCTGTTCCTTCTTTTCATCACAATCAAAGTACTGGCTTCAGAAATACATAGCGGCAACAAGGGTAGATTTTCAATAAACCTGTGGAACTCCATCAGCCAGGCGGTGTACAATCCCGAAACAATAAACATGCTGATGGCCGTAAGCCCTTACTTGGATGTACCAGAGCAGGAAGGGATATATACCATTATAGGCATACTGGAAGCCATCCAAGTACTCAAAGGACTTCGAGAAGGAAGTTATCAGGCGCAGCGCATGCAGCAAATACCTGTCCTGGGACTGGAAAATGAAAACAAGGGATTGGGGATCATCAAGGCCCTAAGAGACTACATGCCTGAAAATAGCCGTCCCACCATTGACAGGGCTATACAGATCCACGAATCGATCGAAAAGCTCTCCAATAACATAAAAATATACAGAAACAACCTGAAAATTGCAGGCAATCGCAAGCCAAACCCCATAGAGGAATTGGGCGAAATCATAAAGGTTGTAAAACCCATAATCCCTGATGAACAGCAAAGCAAACTGAATAAACTGCAAAAGCTCATTCAGGTTGCTCAAGTAATGGATTTGGACGAGGTCATAAAAAACAGGAATTCAACCCTTCAGTCCAGAAACAATGATTCACAAAAAGATAAATTTAAAACAGAAGACGAGGTTATTATAGACAAAGCCATGCAGCACAAGGACAACATCTATCCCAGGGAACAAAAAAGCACGGCTCACAGCGATGACCATCAAACCGCATCAAATAATGACCAGAATCAATCCCTTGAAATGCTGCTCAGGTTGATGCAGCTCCTATTGCAGCCTTCCAACACAAAAACGGAATGAAAAAAGGGCCCTTGCTATCAGGCCCTTTTCCCTTGTTCATTTTCAACTGCGCTCCAAAGCCCTTTCTAGCATGGGTAGCACTATTAACGCCAGTACACCACCTATCGAAGCGGTGATCAGTTGAGGCCAGCTAAACTTTAAAGACATCAGCTCCTTGGCCTGTGGCGGCGTGTTGGGCATAAAGAAGGGGATTGCCACATGTACCACCGTTATGTACAAAACTAAGAATTTGCACAGGGCCCCTGCAGCCAGAGCTACGTATTTATTCTTTCTATAAAGAAGCGCTACCAAAACGACGATGGTGGCATTGCCCAGGGCTACAAAAGGCACCATAATGGGATTTGCCAGCACATTCTGCAAAAATGCTATAACCGGAGTCAAGATTGCGACTATGAGCCCTCCCTCGATCCCCACAACCACCGCTGCGATGATCAAACACAGATTTACCAATGAACCTACAACGTACTGGTCCACCAGGCTCGGAATGGGCATAAACAGCCTCAAAGATTGAAACAGCACTGCCAAAGCCAGAAGGATTGCCGTCCTGCCAATAAAATTAACCGTTTTATTTATAATCATCACTCCCCATCAATCATAAAATTTTTTTGACGTCAAAGCGGTTTTAACCGTAACCCCTTTTAGATTCCCAAGCTTTCCGGTGAGCGCTCCGATGTCGTCTGTGGTGCCCTCCACTATAAGGGCAATCACAGATATGCCCCTTTCCCGATAAGGGATGCCCATCCTTCCCACGATGATATGCGAATACTCCCTGATATAACTGTTAACTTGCTCGCCCCACTCCTTATGGTCATCCACCACAATTCCAATTACCCCAATCCTCTTTTCCACGGCCTGTACCTCCACCCCTCAATCTTAAAAACTTCACAATTTACCCTCTTCACTTCGCGATATACGCCTCCCCTCTTACTCAGGGCCATCCCCTCATAATCAGGAGCTTCTTTAAAAAAATTATACATCATTTTTACAGGCTTTTACAACCAGAACCGTCACGTCGTCCAGCATCTTCTTATCCCCCAAAAGCACGTGGTATGCATCGATGATCTCGTCGCATATCTCCTTAGCCGAGGTATCCTTCAGCCATTTTACAAATTCCACCAATTTATCCTGCGAGAAAAGCTCAGGCTGGGCAGGGTCAATCTCTATCAGCCCATCGGTATAAAATACAAGGCTGTCTCCCGGTTCCAAATGCACCGTCCTGCTCTCGTAAGACGGCTTAAAATAGGGGGCAAACTTGCAAATCGGAAATCCATCAGCCTGTAGGACCTCAACCTCCCCATCTGCTCTGATAATAAGGGGATTGGTGTTCATACCGGCCGACGCATAGGTAAACTTTCGAGTGGCGATGTTGTAAATGCCATACAGCATCACCACATATACCTCATCGGGGAACGGCATCTCGTTATAGGTGTGATAGCAGTTCATGAGCACTCCCCTCGGAGTGAACACCTTCTGCCGTCCATCGTCATACTCCTTTTTAAAGTTTATGTTTTGATTTATGAAGACGTTGATCATAGCAGCAGACACGCCGTGTCCCGCCACATCCCCTATGAGAATGCCTATGTTCTCATCATCCAGCTTGAATATATTATAGAAATCACCGCCCACGTTTTCACAGGGCATATACCTGGCCGCAAATTCCACACCTTTTACATTGGGAAAGGTGGTAGGCAAAAGCGCCAGCAAGATATTTCGGGCATACTCGAGGTTTTTCATCAAGCTCTGATTGGCTGCGGTGATTTCAGCAGTCCTTTGAGCCACCAGCTGCTCCAGGTTGTTTACATAAATGCTCAGCTGGGTTTCAACGGCCCGAAGGTCCTGGTATGGTTTCTGCACGTTTTGCACAAACAGAGCCCTAAATAGAAGGTAATAGGCTATTATTTTGTAAATATGTCCCAAAAAGTTATATGTATCGTATACATTGGTATAGCGCGTGAAAGCCATTTCACTGAAGATGCTAAACACCAGCGCTTTTACTATGAGGGCATCCCCCTTATCTTCACAATCCCCCCTTATGTAAGCCATCAAAAATAAAGCAGCTGTTATAAGCTGGATGAGTATTATTAAATACTCCAAGTATATCTTAAGAGGCGTTAAACCTTTTCCCTCAATGAACAGAGGCGGCAAAAAATCAATCCGGTAATGCACCACAATGAGCCAAAAAATTGAATACGCTATCGTGGGTAAAAGCCATAATCCCTCGCAGCTTCTCACCTTTCTATCGCACGGCACCAGGGTGGAAGTCAGCATACCACATGACATGGTAAGGCGTGCCAAAATCCAGAATGCAGTGGCCTTTTCCGCCGAAGATTCAGTTAAAAATACCGGCATCCCCTTGTAGGATAAGGTATGAAATAAATCAATCAGCGATACCGCAAGAAAAGTGCAAGCAATTATCATCGATCTTAAACGGTTGGATTCCTCAAAAGTGTAAAAAGTAATGGCAAATACGGCAAACGACATCACAATGCTAGATAATTCTAAAAAAATGTGCCAGGTTAAAAAAAAATCCGACGAAAAGATCCTGTACAAAAAATGGTCACACCAGGCAAGCACGATGAACAAAAACACAGATATCACTATTATGTAAGCAACACCGGTAAGGTCTTTCTTTAACTTTAAAGCATAACCCGCCATAAGATTTACAATTGCCCCCAAACCATACTTAAATTTCTATTTAGCGAGTTTATTCAAATTTTCGACAAAATTATATTTTTATTATACTCGCTATTTGGGATAAAGTCCATACCACCTCCCCGCGTTTTTTATTATATGCTTTACAAGTAAATCTGTTTATCAGTTTTCCCTTCCAACTTGCCGATTCCATATCCCAATGAAAAGCTCTGCATCATGCTGCCTGCGATGATGAGGACCAATAATTCCCTGCTTTCCTTATCCAGACCCACATCCGCGGTTTTCATAAACTCACGCATCTTATCCCTGGCCAGATCCAGAATGGCCTGACGCGTACCACTGTACTGTTTATCCAATTTTTTGTTCCCTTCCCTAGTGTATTCCTTCAACATCTCATCAACCTTCATGCCAATCAAAACCCCTTTTACTTCGTTATGGTATTTTTCCCTTTCAATGGTACCCTAATTCCCCTGGTTTTATACTTGGAACTCCGCCAATTTATTAAAATTAAAATTAGAAGTAAATCAAAAAGGCCTATGGGAGACAAGCTCCCATAGGCCTTGAAATGAAAAGACTCACTAAATAAAGCTACTTAGATGCAAACACATAGTTTTGTCCATTGTTGTTGTCCCAGTGGCCAGCGGAGTCTTTAAAGGCCACATTGAGGTTACCCTTGCTGGTTACGGCAAACTGGCTTTCAAACTTTTGAGGCCCCACTTTCCTCATCTCAATGAAGGAAACATCTGTCCACCTGGTATTGGGCCCATAACCTATGCAGGCAAAAACCCTGTCAGCCCCGTGCTGAGCGAGTATGCCCTCATATGTTAGATTGACCACTTTCCCTTTTTCAACAACCTCGGGATTGCAATAAACGCCGTACTGTGCATATTTCCCGCCGTTCATTTACATCATCACCCTCCTTTAAAGCCATCAATCATAGTATGCGGTGAATTTTTTAAAATATATCTGTATATTTTTTCTCTTCTCAATAGTTTTTATCGAAAAATCTCCTTCAATAAAATGTATTTTATTGTATAAAATTCCATTTAAGCCCGAAGATATATTTTACACCGCTATAAATTGAATCTGTAATCCTATTTGCTTTCAAAGACAGAATTTGCTTGATATTTTGTTTGATATGTTGATGGGAAATGCATATGATTGGCAAAAAACAAAAAGCGCCAGACTCGATGGCTGGCAGCTCACTCCTCAAAATTGCTATTGATCAGCTTAGTGATTCCACATAAGGCCTCTGCCTCATCGGGCCCTACAACTTGAACCCTGAATCTACAGCCCTTATAGATCCCCAGTGCAAGGATGGACAGCAGGCTCTTGCCATTGCCAATCTTTCCATCTTTTATAACAAAAATCTCTGATTTGTAGCTGTTTGCAACCTTTGTAAATTTTGCAGCAGGACGTGCATGAAGACCTACCTCGTTTTCAATGACAAAATCCTTCTCCAGCATTTTGTCCCCTCTTCTCCCATCCCCGTTTATAGCTGCTTGAAAATAACGTTATCATGAAAAATATTCTTGTCCTATATTGTACTGCAATTTGACATAAAATACAATGCCGATGTTTGCATAAATTTAAAATTTATATTCCAACAGATAGTCAAATACCGCCTTTAACCTATTGAGCTGCTTAAAGGCTTGACGGTCAATGCGACCTTCCTCCAGAAAATACTCCAATTCATCGCATACATTGCTGTACGCAAAGCTGATGTGCTTATTGAACCCGTCTATATTGACCTCCAGTATAAGTTCCATATTTGGATACATCTCAATGCCAGGAATAAATTCTTTCGGGTAACTGGACTGCAACTCCCCTATCCGCAGTTTATTTATAACATGATTTAGTATCTGTTTAACCTGTCTTTGGCTGAGCTGTCCACTTTCCACTTTACTCTCAAAGATGTCCCTTCGTACGCGTATAACCCCGTTGCCATACAGCTCAAATACCGTATTATCACCCTTAACTTCCTTTATGCGAATGATTGCATTCTCAGAAGATGGGTCATAGGATATCCCTGTCTCAAAGGAACACCCTCCTAAAATGGTTGCTAAGGGCATCATAACAGCTGAAACAATCAAAAATACCATGGTCGTTTTCATGCTCCTCACCCCAACCCCTCGATTCTCCAAACTATTAGACGGTAGTTAAAACTGAAAGGTTTCAATTTTGACGCCCACAAACACCATAAAAAATTACATCTGTTGCAACCATATCCATAGTATGATATTATTTTGATAACCGTGAAAATTTGCAGGTTGATTACATAAAAAGCCGGTATAAGCTAATTTCAATGACGAGGAGGTATACACAGCGTGGCAACACAGGATAAGATGGACAAGATAGTAGCCCTATGCAAAAACCGTGGCTTTATTTATCCCGGTTCGGAGATATATGGCGGATTAGCCAATACCTGGGATTACGGTCCTTTGGGAGTGGAGCTTAAAAACAATATCAAAAGAGCCTGGTGGAAAAAATTCATCCAGGAAAACCCATACAATGTTGGTGTAGATACCGCCATCATCATGAACCCTCGCACATGGCTGGCCTCTGGCCACCTGGAGAGGTTCAACGATCCGTTGATGGACTGTAAGGAGTGCAAAGCCCGTTTCCGTGCCGACAAATTGATTGAAGATTACATGGCAGCCCAGGGCGTGCCCAATCCCTCGGTGGCTGGATGGAGCGACGAACAGATGGAGAACTACATAAGGGAGCACCAGATTCCCTGCCCCGACTGCGGCAAGCACAACTTCACCTCCATACGATACTTTAACCTGATGTTCAAGACCTTCCAGGGTGTCACCGAGGACTCAAAATCAGAACTGTACCTGAGGCCCGAAACAGCGCAGGGCATATTCGTCAACTTCAAGAACGTGCTCAGGACATCCCGAAAGAAAATCCCCTTTGGAATCGGGCAAATAGGTAAGGCCTTCCGCAACGAGATCACTCCGGGCAACTTCATCTTCCGAACCAGGGAATTTGAACAGATGGAGCTGGAATTCTTCTGCAAACCGGGAGAGGACATGCAGTGGTTCCAGTACTGGAAGGAGTTCTGCAAGAAATGGCTTATCGACCTGGGGATGAAGGAAGAGGACATTCGCTTCAGGGACCACTCTCCAGAGGAGCTATCCCACTACAGCACAGCCACCACCGACATAGAATACCGATTCCCCTTCGGCTGGGGCGAAGTGTGGGGCATAGCCAACAGAACAGACTTTGACCTAAAACAGCATGCAAAGTACTCCGGCGAGAACTTCAATTACCTGGATCCTACCACCAACGAACAGTACATTCCCTATTGTATAGAGCCTTCGGTAGGCGTTGACCGTATAATGCTGGCCTTCCTGTGCAACGCCTACGACGAGGAGCAGCTAGAAGACGGAGATGTGAGGACGGTATTGAGGCTGCATCCGGCTCTGGCTCCCTTTAAAGCAGCGGTACTGCCGCTAGTGAAGAAGTTGGGCGAGCCGGCACAGCAGCTATACCTTAACCTGCTCAAGAAGTTCATGGTGGACTACGACGAAAGTGGAAGCATTGGCAGGCGCTACAGGCGCCAGGATGAGATCGGAACCCCATTCTGCATAACCATAGATTTCGATACGCTGGAGGATAATACCGTCACCATCAGAGACAGGGATTCGATGGAGCAGATAAGGATTAAGATGGATGAGGTAGAAGATTACCTGGAAGAGAAGACGCAATTTTAAAAAAGCAGCCGGGTGTACACCCGGCTGCTTTTTTAAAATTGCTCATGATAAAGTTCTATTCTACCACAGACAACACGCTGTAAAACGCAGGCTTTGGCTGCAATTTGCCATCAAATAAACGAGAATAAGTTTTGTCATTGCTATAAAAAAGATACTCATCCATCAGACCAAACACAGTGACGCTGGTAATGTTGGCATTGCCACCACTTGCAGTATCCATACCTTTTAATACGGTAAATACTTCTTTATAGCGCTCAGCCTGCTTTTTCATAGATTGTTCGCTTTTATCATCGCTGCTTATGGTCAGCTCAGTAATATGTATCTCCAACTCCAACTCGGCAAATTTAGAAAGCGCTGTTTTGAAACTGTCCGGTCCATTCACTATGCCAGGGTATGTCAGGTTCATATAACCTTGCATGCCAATTCCGTCAATCAATCCTTTCTCCTTCAGATAGGATACCAGCTTTATGATGCTTTCGGTCTTTTTGGGTTGAAAAGTATTGTAATCATTGTAAAACAACTTAACCCCCGGCGCTGCATACTTCCTAGCATATTCAAATGCCTTTTCAACGTACTCTACGCCTATTACCTTATACCACAGATTAGCCTTATTACCATCATATTTGGTTCGAATATTAAAACCCGATTCAGTCTCATAGCTATCGTCTATTATTTCAACAGCTTCATTTACAACGTCCCATGCATATATTACGCCGGGGTATTCATTCTGGGTAAACTCCATAACTTGCCTAATATAACTTTCCATTCGCGCCAGCATGGTCTCTTTATCCACAAATTCACCATCGGATTCATATCCCTCACGGAAAAACCAGTCCGGTACTTGATTGTGCCATACAAGAACATGTCCTCGCATTTGAATGCCGTTTTCTTTGCAAAATTCCAAACCAGGTATGACGGTATCAAATTTTACTGCGGGCTCTGGATTTCCATTTTTATAATTTTCTATGCTTCCTTTTTGATCAAGCAAATAGGATGGCTTCATAAGATTGGTATAAGTCACACTGTTGAAATGATACTTGATAATTTCTACCATAGCAGCAGACCGAACGGTATCAGTTGAAGTAGAAGATCCATTCAGTCCCACGCCTATTTTGAAATAATCCCTATAAGCCTCTTTAAGAGGTGTACCCGTTACCGATGCAGTAATATCATATCCATCCACGATCACTCGGCTTCCCCCCTCGGCAGTTTGATTTTGTCCTTCAGCATCATCAGAATTTTTCCCTCCGGCATTGTCACTATCCCCATCCGGGCTATCTTTCGTATCATAATCATCGCTTATTGATTTATCGTCCCCATCTCCTGCGTCAACGACGTTGTCACCTGAACCTTCATTCTCTCTTGTCTGCCCTATCTGAAATTTACCTGTTTGACTGCATGACAAAAGAAAAACTGCTATTGCGAATACCATCACCAATAACAAACACCTTTTTCTCATAATTCCAGATACCCCCTGAGCACTTCATAAATTTTGCAAAAACATGAAATGTTTATACAAGTATGAGTATATATGGTTTTCACCCAAATAATCAATAGTTTGTTTGTCGAAAAAACTATTTTGACCAGTCTGATAAGTTTTGACATTTAAATTATTGCATTTTTATTCATTTTATTGTATAATTATAAACATCAATTTAAAGGGGGTCAAAACATGGATACACAGAAAATAATAGCCCTCGATAAAAAATACTACATGAATACCTTCGGGGAGCGGATACCAATCGTATTTGAATACGGTCAGCAATCCACGCTGTACGATAAAGAAGGAAAAGCCTATACAGATTTTGTCGCTGGGATAGCGGTCAACGTGCTGGGGTATGGCCATCCCGCTCTCGTGGAGGCTATCACCTCCCAAGCAAAAAAGCTGATCCACTGCTCAAATCTGTTCTACATTGAAGCCCAGGCACAGCTGGCAAAGCTTTTGGTAGAAAACAGTTGCGGCGATAGGGTGTTCTTTGCCAACAGCGGAGCCGAAGCCAATGAAGGGGCCATCAAACTGGCCAGAAAATATTTTCGGGACAAGGGGATGAATAAATATGAGATAATAACGGCCGTAAACTCGTTTCACGGCAGAACCCTGGCCACCCTTGCCGCCACTGGACAGGAGAAATACCAGAAACCATTTGTCCCCATGCCAGCCGGGTTTAAAAGCGTACCATACAACGATTTGGAGGCTGTCAGAAATGCCATCACCGACAGCACCTGCGCCGTCATGATAGAGCTTATTCAAGGGGAGGGCGGCGTCATCGAAGCCACCCATGAATACGTAAAGGGCTTGGAACAGCTGTGCAGTGAAAGAGGCATTTTGCTCATACTCGATGAAGTTCAGACCGGCATAGGAAGGACTGGAAAGCTGTTTGCGTACCAGCATTTTGATATACAACCCGACATCATAACCCTGGCAAAGGGATTGGGAGGTGGAGTGCCGATAGGGGCCATAATAGCCAAGGAAAGCGTGGCATCGGCCTTTGAACCCGGAAGCCACGGCTCAACATTCGGCGGGAACCCCCTCGCCTGTTCGGCATCCATAGCCGTGCTTACCACCCTTTTGCAGGAAGGGCTCATAGAAAGATGCGCCGAGGTGGGTAACTATTTTAAACAAAAGCTCAATGCCCTCAAAGACAGATACCATTTCATCAAAGACGTGAGAGGGAAAGGGTTGATGCTGGGCATGGAGCTTGACCCATCCGTTCCGGGCAAAGAAGTGGTGAACGCGGCATTAAGCGAGGGATACATCATAAACTGCGCCGGACATAACACCCTGAGGTTTGTACCACCGCTGGTGATTACCAAACAAGAGATCGATGGCCTGGTAGATACTCTGGATAAGATATTTAAACGGACATTGGAAACCAGAAAGTAAAAGTTTCTTCCTAGCAAAAATGATAATTCCATCAAATTACGAAAATGATAGTGCGAATAGTACGCAGTACTGATTAATAGAAAGACTGCATAAGGAGTGAACTAACATGTTAGATCTGTATAATTACAAGCCAGAAAAGCCTTTTTCGCAAAAACACCTCATAACCCTACAGGATTACAGCCAGGACGAAATATACCAGGTATTAAGCACTGCGTTTGATTTAAAGAAAAAGCTCAAGGCGAATATCCCTCACCCCTATCTTAAGGGCAAAACTCTGGGCATGATATTCACCAAATCCTCCACCCGCACCAGGGTTTCTTTCGAAGTGGGTATTTACCAACTGGGAGGATACGGCCTTTTCCTGAACGCCAGCGACATCCAGCTGGGCCGCGGAGAGACCATAAGCGATACCGCCCGGGTATTGTCCCGTTATCTAGACGGTATAATGATAAGGACCTATAAACAGCAGGACGTAGAAGAGCTGGCCAAATACAGCTCCATTCCCGTTATAAACGGGCTTACCGACCTTTTGCATCCCTGCCAGATACTGGCCGATCTGATGACGATATATGAGAAAAAAGGTACTTTGAGTGGCCTTAAACTGGCCTTTATAGGAGACGGAAACAACGTGGCCCATTCGCTGCTTATCGGATGCACCAAAGTGGGCATGGATATATCCATAGCCTCACCCAAGGGCTATGAGCCAAAAGAGGAAATTGTCAAAATGGCAAAAGAAAACGGAAAAGCCACAGGGGCCAGCGTGTCGATAACTAATGATCCGGTAGAAGCCATACAGGATGCAGACGTAGTGTATACCGACGTATGGGCCAGCATGGGGCAGGAACACGAGTTTGAAAGCCGTGCAAAGGTATTTGGCCCATACCAGGTCAACAAAGAGCTGTTTTCGCACGCCAAAGGCGATGCAATCTTTTTGCATTGCCTACCAGCCCATCGCGGTGAAGAGGTAACAGATGATATTATAGATGGCCCGCAATCGGTAGTGTTTGACGAGGCTGAAAACCGCCTGCACGTTCATAAGGCCATTATGGTACTCCTGATGGGCGATAAGTAGGCTTAAATTGATAGTTTATTCAGATTGCAACTCAAAGCTCATACAAGAGATGTTAATGTTGTCGTAAAAAAGTATAGGGATATAACGTACCACGATATCAACAAAAACAACCCCGAAATTTTTACTAAAAGGGAGACGAGTGAAAATGGATTTGGTCATAAAGAAGGCTTCCGAACAGGATGTGTTTGCAATACATGAGATCGTTCAGGAAGCGTTTAAAGAATACGCGAGGGAGCTGGGACTCCCCGATAAGGTATCGGCACTGAAAGAAACCCCGCACATCATCCTGGAAGAGATGCGAAAAAAGACCATATTCATAGCCTTTCTTGATGGTCAACCGGTGGGAACCATACGCCTAGAGGTTCTCCCCCCCGGGAAAGTGGGCTATATCAGCCGCTTTGGCGTACGCCCTCAAGTACAAAACTGCGGCGTGGGAAAAGCCCTCATCAGAGCGGTAGAAGAGGAAGCCAAAAAGCTGGGCCTGCGTGTCCTTACGCTTCACACCGCTTCAAAGATGACCTCCCTCGTACGCTTCTACTATGGAATGGGATTTTATATCCATTCCACTTCCACCGATAGGGGCTATATCCGTGCACTGCTGTGCAAGGAGCTAGAGCAATGCGATGCCCTTGATTTGAATTCTGAGCTAAACGCGGCCTATGCCAAATGAGGATAGGGCCTGGCCCTAAAAAATCTTGACATAGATTACTAATGCACAATCGAACCCCACTCTAGCTTGCGGGCTTCTTTAAACTTTTCCTTATCTTTTCGAGTTATAGTCGCATTTACAATGCCTTCAGGGGTACACAGTTTAAGATAAACGTGCCCCTTTCTTATTTGTGGGTGTCGCACAACTATACCTTTTATGTCCACTCCCGGGATGCGGGATAGACACACAAAAGAAAACTTCTCGTCTTCATACGAGAGGGTACCCCCTTTGATTTGCCTGTGCAGCCGAGTACGGTTCAACCTCTGAGAAAAATGACACCAGTCATCCTCGGCAATGGGACAGGAACTGCTATGGGGACACGGTGCTGCAATGCTGGCACCCTCTCCCAGCAGCCGTTCTCGCACCTGCCTTATCAATGAAAACCCGGCAGGCGTCCCCGGCTCTATGAAGATCAAAATCGAGGCTGTACTCTCCCACAGTTTCAAAATAAATGATCCTATACTCTGCGGAGGCAACTCGTTGAGCACATACGAGGCTATCACCACATCATGCTTAGGAACGTTCCATTCGCCCATTACATCAGCCTTTATCCACTCTGCCTCCCTTATAGAATGCAGGCTAGCATATTTGGCCAGTTTTTTGCCGATATCTATCATATTCTGGTCTCGCTCAATGAGGGTTATGCGCTCCAGCTCCGGCCACACCATAGTAGCAGCCCACATGGCAGTACCCGGCCCAGCCCCCACATCCAAAAGCGTATTAGGGCTTAAATCCGGCAGTCGTCCTTTCACCTGAGACAGGACAAAATAGGCGGCGGCAAATGTGGCGGGCAACCTGAAGGCCATATAAGCCAATGCTTCTTCATAAGTACGAATATAGGGTTCCCTGCCCAAAATCTTGCCGCTGCGATAATCCTCAGAGAGTTTGGCTACAAGAGCCGAAAGCTTTTTTACCGGTATAAACGCAAGCTGTTCCTCTATTGCAGTACTCAGCTCAAATGGCAGTTCCATGCACTAATCCCCTTCTCTCGCTATACCTTTATAGTTTTCCACTTGCCCGAATTAAACCTCATCAGCACCAGAAAAGATCTGAGAAATTGGTCGGCCATCAAAGCAATCCACGCGCCTATCAGTCCCCATTTCAACACGCGAATGGTAAACATAGCCAATCCTGGTCGTACTAACAATACGGTTATAAAAATGATTATAGCTGTGGCCCTTGTGTCCCCCGCCCCTCTCAGCGCACCTGCCAAAATGAGCTGGGACGATTGAAAGGGCTGCATGATAGCCACCAGCTTAAGTATTCTTGCTCCCTCTTCTATAACAGTTTTATCATCGGTATACAGCTTTACGATTTCCTTCCCAAACAGTACAAATGCTAAAGCCAGCAACAAAGACACCATCATTCCCATGCGCCTTGTATACCTGCTGTAGGCCTGGGCCATGTCAGGTCGCCTTTTCCCTAAGCTCTGTCCTGTAAGCGAGGTAGCAGATACCCCAAAGGCTTGACCATTCATAAACGACATGGATTGAATATTCATACACACGTTGTGGGTTGCAAAAGCCACCGTACCCAGGGATGCAACGGTTTTCGAATAGGCTATCATTCCCGCTCTCATAACTAGCTGTTCAACCATTGCAGGTATACCTATCTTGAATATATTTTTCATTATATCCCATTTCGGCCTGAAATCATCTTTGAAGCTAAGTCTAAGGTATCGATTCCCTCGCAACACAGAAAGCATAGCCAATACAAAGGCTACGCACTGTCCTATGACGGTGGCTATAGACGCACCGGCAACCTCCATCCTCGGGAACCCAAAATGTCCATATATAAGCATGTAATTGAATATCACGTTAACCACATTTGCAGCTAGATTGTATATCATAGCCGTCCTTGAATCCCCAATACCCCGCAGAGCCGCCGTTATGGTGCTTGTCAGGGCCAAAACCACAAAACCCACCATTTGAATCTTTAAATAAACCGTACCACCGGCCAGCGTCTGTTCATCAGCTGCTCCCATAAAACGCACCATCGGTTCTGAAAATATAAAGCCTATGGCGGAAGAGATTGCCGACAAAACAAACGTGAGCAGCAGCGCCTGACGTAAGACTATATTGGCCTTTCGTTGATCCCCTTCACCCTTATACCGTGCAATCAACGCGGTAGCTCCCACATTCATGGCCATGAACATGGTCATCAGCAAAAACTTGGGCTGATTTGTCAACCCGACAGCAGCAATAGCCCACGGTCCCAGCTGACCCACCATCATCATGTCAACCATGGATGCTAGCTGCGTGAGAATGAATTCCGTAAAGGCCGGCCACGCTATCCTAATAATATCCTGATACAACATCTTTGAAGTTATACCGGGTGGGAGATGTTTTGTTACACGCTCTGGTTGTTCACAGCTGTCCAAATCACCAGGTTCTACCAATTCAATGGCCAGTTGCACCGGCTTGCGGGGTTCACGTGTACGATGCTTGAGTGTTAAGTTGCCTAGTTTAATATTCATCTTTGCCCCTACACTTCCTTTAAATGATAAAATTACATACCTGAAATATCATATCATAAATAAAATATTGTGTCTATTCATTCAATAAGACAAAAAACTCTACATAACCCTTGCATTGCTTGATACAGCAAACTTAATGTCAGAATTCCAATATTATCTCAGCCTGCCTTGCAAATCTATTTATCACATCGTCTATCCTAAATACCTCTACGCCGTTCATATATGTATATATCGTATTGTTAAAAGATTTGTACCAGTGTTCGGGTATCCCGCTTTTGCCGACTATTGCGCCCACTATGCTTCCCGCTGTAGCTGCAGTGCAATCATTATCTAACCCCATGGCCACCGTCTGTGAAAGCACCTTAGTAACATCAGTTCCTCCTATTATAAGGCCGAAAATTGTCAAACAGGCGTTATTTATGGTGTGCACGCTGCTCATACCCTTAAACCGGTCATCCACAGCCTGGCGCGCATCGCGATAATCCTTTATATTTTTCGCTTCCTCAAGCGCCCATCTGACTGCTTGTGCCAAAAAACAATCACTGGGAATCTCTGTAAGTCCTATCTTAATGGTGTCTATACAATTGTCAACCTCAAAAGCAGCAGCTTGAGCAGCGCTGAAGAACATCTCACCATATATGCCATTGCGCCTATGGCTAAGATAAGCATCCCTGTACGCCATTTCTGCGGCTTTTTCAGGATACCCAGGTGCCATATAGGCCCAAGGATCTGACCGAATAGAAGCGCCTATCCACTGACAATAAGGGTTGTCATGATCAGCGGCTTGATAAGGGCTTATACCAGCCTTTATATTCTTCAAAGCTATATCCTCGGCCGTACACGCTATGGGCAAATATTTTTTCCACGCCTTTGCCACATCCTGGGTGGTAAAATCTTTGCCATATTCTTCTACTATTAACAGCCCCAGTAACGTATATGTAATGTCATCATCTACCGGTACTCCAGACATGCCATTACGCGTGTATGCATAATTTGAGCTTTTACCATATCGGATATTAGAAGGGTCTTTGGCCTGCGACCAGTAATCAACAGGCGGGAAAGGATCACCAATAAAATTAGCCCATTCTTGCATGCTCTCTATTGACCAACCCTCTACAATAGCCCCAAGGGTACAACCGGCCATACGCGCAAGAAGGGCTCCTTCCAGTTTATTCAGATATTTATCTTTTTGAAATTTTTTCCATAATCTTCTAGGCCCATTAGGCCTTAATTTGCGAATCTCACTTAAAGAATTTGGTTCGTGCTATGCCAACCTCTCATCAATAGGCAGCTCATTTATTCTAAAAATGGCGTTTTTTAAACTTTCCTCTACTTCTTTAAGGATGCTTTCAACGCCCTGCGCACCGTATTCACATCGTAACTTTGCGTATTCAATCAAATAATCGATAAGAACATGGTAGTTGGGTATTTGTGGATACTCCATAATAACTTCCTCCTAATTTGAATTCTATATACACTCTATGAAGATGACAACACAGCCACTACCGCCTCTGATGTGGAATTACGCATCCATTATACCCTTTTACCATGTCATATTCAAGAGCAAAGTATACTTTTCTATACTCCTTTTATACTTTATTAAAACTTTGAAATCACCTTTTTCTCTTTGTAACAAATAATCCCTTTACCCCTTCAACTGTGTCCTTTGTTGTGGAGTATAATCCCGCCGCCGCCAAGCCAAGGGCCAGCCCTACAAGCACGCCTTTTTTGATGTCATCGGGCGAAACGTACACCACTCCAATGGCTATTCCGAGTATCACTGATACAAGCGCAGCAAATTTGGACGGAAGCCCGATTTGCTTTAAAAGTTCGACGATACCCACGATAAGAGGAATAATCGCGATATCATATATGGTCATTGAAAACCCTCCCTACAAAGCGTTATAGAATTCTCTTTAATGAAATCAAGACAGCAAACTCCAGCTACTACCCAAGCTTCATCTTAATGCCCATTATCGCTTATTCAAAACATCGCTTTCTCGCAATAGACCTGCCAATATCATCAATATGCATCAAAAAGCAAAATAAGCACAAAAAAAAGCAGGGATCATACCCTGGTCCTCATCCATTTATGTCTTTTTCAAAAAACGCAAGACCTGATGTATTTCATACGCGTTTATGACATCGTTGGCCTCAAGCCAGCCCTTTCTGGCAATTCCAATGCCGTATTTTACGTCTTCAAGCCCTTCTATGCTGTGGGCATCGGGGCACACGGCAAACTTTACTCCCCTCTCCTTGGCATGTTTTATGTACCTCCAGTCAAGGTCCAGCCTATAGGGGCTCGAATTTATCTCAATTATCTTCCCGTACTCTCTGGCAGCTTCAATGACCTCATACACATCGATGTCGTAGCCATCCCTTGAAAGTAAAAGCCTGCCAGTTAGGTGTCCTATAATGTGTACATGCTTACTTTCAATGGCTCTTATCACCCTCCTGGTCATCTCTTCCCTGTTCATCTTAAAATGCGAATGGATCGATGCTATCACTAAATCGAACTTTTCTAAGACATCATCGCTGTAATCAAGGGAACCATCGGGCAGTATGTCCACTTCTATACCTTTCAATATAACCATATCATCATACTTCCTGTTCAGGGCTTCTATCTCTTCCCATTGTGTTAAAAGCTTTTCTTCGCTAAGCCCAGAGGCGTAAAAAGCGGACTTGCTGTGGTCGGTGATGGCTATGTAACTGTATCCCAGTTCTCGAGCTCTTTGTACAATATCAGGTAGTGAGTTTCGCCCATCGCTGTACGTCGTGTGCACGTGAAATATGCCCTTCAAATCCTTCTCTTCCACCAGCGTGGGAATTTTTCCTCTTTCGGCCGCTTCAATCTCCCCGGCGTTTTCTCTGAGCTCGGGCGGAATGTAACATAGGTTGAGCTTTTCAAAAATTTCTTCCTCAGAAGCGCACCTTATTAAAACATCCCCCTTGAAAAGGCCATATTCGTTCATCTTTATGCCCATGGCTTTTGCCCTGTGCCTCATGGCAGTGTTGTGTTCTTTGCTTCCGGTAAAATGATGTAGAGCATAAGGAAACTCCTCATCCTTTACCACCCTTAAGTCGGCATTTATACCCGAATTTAAAACAACGCTGGTCTTGGTATCCCCTTTGGCAACCACATCCTTGACGCCCTGGTAGTTCACAAAGCAGTCCATTAGCCTATCAGGCTGGGCGGATGTGGCCAGTATATCTATATCCTTCACGATCTCCTTTTTGCGCCGTATGCTGCCCGCGATCTCACACCTTATTACAAGCCCCGTATTCTTCAAATACTCCTTAAGCTTTACAGCCTCCTCATAGGCTTCGAAATAAAGGTGATGCCCGCTGAACTGCTTTATAAACTGGATCCCCTCAAGGATCTTCTTCTGGGTCTTTTCTCCAAAACCCGGAAGGCTTACCAGCCTATTTTCAATGCAGGCATACTCCAGTTCCCCTATCGTCGTAATGCCCAGCTTATCATACAAAGTCTTTATCTTCTTAGGCCCCAGACCGGGAATCTTGAGCATCTCTACAAGGCCAGGAGGCACAGACTCCTTTAACTCTTCGTAGTACTTAAGCCTTCCCGTTGTCACAAGCTCGGTAAGCTTTTTGTTGAGCGCCTCCCCAATGCCTTTTACATCCTTGAGCCGCCCTTCACTCACCAGCGTCTCCAGGTCTTCATCGAGAACTTCGATGATGCGAGCGGCATTGTAGTAAGCCCTTGATTTAAAAGGGTTTTCCCCTTTAAGCTCGAGCAAAAGCCCGATCTCGTTCAATATGTCCACCACAGTTTTTTTATCCATATTTCACCACTTCGCTGTTGAAAACGTACAAAAAACGTCTAGCGTTTTTCGGTTGTACTAAACCCCAACAAGTGTTCCTCATGTCGTTCCATTTAACTTCCTACATCTTTTAATATTACTTATAAAGTGCCAAAAATACAATAGCAACCGACAAAAATAGCGTTTGACCATCAGTTTAAACTTGTCATATCGTATATGCCATCATATTATTCGCGCTCAACAACAGAAAGTTGTATATGCTCCAAAAAAGATATATATAATAACTCTAAGCATAGTCTAGTGGAGGAACATGACAAAATGGACAATCCTGTAAGGATAGAACAAAAACTCGACCAGTTAAACGAGGTCTTTGAACAATATCCGAACATTATTGCCGTAATAGTGTTTGGATCATACAATACTCCCTATTACAATCAAAACAGCGATATCGATTTTGGAATCATCTATTCGGTGAAATAGTCAAATATCTTACGACCGAGTCTTGATAAATCCCTTAAAAAGGTATTCCCAGTTTTCTTACTCCTTCGACCATCTTCTGCCATTCCGCAATCATCCTGTGAAGGTAATCGATGCCAGCCGGAGTGATCCGGTAATATTTTCTGGCGGGCCCGCTGGGAGAATCTCTTGTATACGTCTGTGTGTATCCCTCAGCGTTAAGCCGCCTGAGTATTGCATATATCGAACCATCATACACATCGCTAAATTGATCTTTTATGGTTTTCATTATTTGGTAGCCGTATAGCTCCTTATCTTTTAATTGATAAAGGATACACAGCTCCAGTACACCCTTTTTGAGCTGGGTATTCATGGCACTTTTATATTTCCTCCTTCGTGATATTCCGCCTTCTGTGCTTGTATTATCCCCTAATTTGGACTGATTTTGCTGTAAAAAATCATTTAAGCGATACTGAAACCAGCAACACTACGACGCGCAATTTACTGCACTCCCGACTTGCTTTGCATTAACCGGATAATTTTTGATTTCAAATTCAAGAAACTTTCGATTTAAGCAGCAAAATGCTTTTACGCGTAGACGTCCTTTTTATTTCAATGTCCATCCCTGACATCCTCAACCACCATGGTTCCTGCCAATTTATCATGAACAGTATTGTTTGCTTTCGAAAAAACTGCCCAAAAGAACGAGACAATATAGGATATGTTCCAAGTTAAACTTGCGAGCAGGACCTTGCCTATAAACTGACGTACCAACACATCAATTGGCCTTAAAGCCGTTCTATCCCTCTTTACAACTTTTATATTCATTAGCCGCATGCCTATCGTCTTGTCCTTCATTATTATCATGGCCAGCGTACTGTACAGCCAGAAAAAGATAAAACCCGCTAATATAAGAATAATATGGATGGTGTCCACGGTAGGGCTAGAACTAGAGTAGTGAAGGATAACACCAGGTTGAGGGCGGAAAAGATGTAAAGAATTAAAAATGAAAAATACCGGAAGCACCGGATTGTACATCATCATTGGCAAAATAAGAAAAAGGACAAATCTGGGTGCTTCTCCGATGATTACGAGCAAAGCCAATGGGACCAAAGAGAGTATATAATCAATGATAAATGCCACAACCCGCCTGCCAAGCGGCGCAACAGGATAACTGCTCTCAGCGCCCGGCTTTGATGTGTTATTGTTAGGCCACTCGTCTAAAATGGTGTTTGCAACCAATGCCGGTGAACCGATCATGTCCGATATCTCATCCTCGGTCTTGTTCTCGGCTTTGCCTGATTCAAATATCTCATCATAGTCCATAATAATGTTTTCCAGCTCGTCATCGCTGATCTTGCCCATCAAGTTATACCTAAGTTCCCTTAAAAATTCGCTTTTTTTCATCGCCATCCCTCCATAATCATTGACTGACAATTGGCCAATATAAAATCAGCTGTTGAAGTACATCCTTCTGTGCCCGCCCTTCACCATTTACTGACTATTAGCCAATATAAAACTTTTCCATATTTCATCCCACAACTATTATTCAATGAATAATAGTACGCTAACAGTATACCACACTATTATTCAAAAAACAATAGTGAAATCGCTCTTCAATTACGATAAAACCATAATACTTCACCATCCGGATTTTAAACAAAAAACAGGGTAGCCCCTGCTACAAAAACTTTATGGAAAGCTTCTCGGGGTACCCCGTCTTTTGATTTTTTCCGCACTGCCAATTGGCTTTTTGCACTTTTGGTTGATTGTCTCTCAATAGACTGATTTTTTATATTATATTTTTGCTGACCATAGCCCAATAAACTGGGCCTTTTACTGTTCCTTTCACACGGCAGTCTTTTACACCAAACTTATTTTTACCGGCGTACCATTGGACAAGGTATCGCTCACCGGGCATCTGTCTTCTACAGCGTCAAGCCACTTCGACAGCGTTTCGGCATCGGCGTCGGTATCGGCCTTTATGTTTACCCTGATTTCCTTGTACCCTGCCCTGTCGGCATTGGACTTGCCCATAAACCTTGCAGGATTCAAATCACCCTCAAGGTCGATCTGCAAGCCCTTGAGCTCGAAGCCCATCTCTTTTGCCACCACATGCCCTACCACGTTGATGCACCCGGCAAGGGCGGCCAGCAGATACTCTACCGGATTAGCTCCGGCGTTGGTACCGCCCAGGCTCTCGGGCTCGTCGATGATAATCTTAAATCCCCTTGTCTCTACCACCGTTTTGGTGGGATTTTCACTGTGCGCTTTTGCCCTGAACTTTAAATCCGGCATACCATCATCTCCCAAATCAACATATGTTTTTCCTGTTGCGGACTACCGTCCATTAAGGAGGCAGTAACCGCCAAAGCCTAATCACCAACAGTCAAGTAAAAACTTTCCTGGCTACCGCTTCAATAGGCTTATAATTTATATTTACCCGTTTGGGATGCAATTAAAACATAAAAATATTTTACACAGATTTAACACAAGCTTGTCTTTAACTTTACATTGCCGCTTTACACTGTTTGGTGAAAGCAAAATGATAAATCTATATGAGAAAGGAGCTTAAGTATGAAAAGAACAGTAACCTTGTTCATGTACGCCATATTCATAGTGGCCATTTTGGCAGGATGTGGCGCTCAGGGCAACAATTCCGACAGCGCCAAAAACGGCAACGAATTTGACATCTCAAGAGAAATCCATGTAATCTCCCGTGAAGAGGGATCGGGTACCAGGGGTGCTTTCGTAGAGCTGTTTGGCATCCAGCAGAAAGACAGCAGCGGCAATGAGATCGACTATACGACGGAAGAGGCCCGCATAGTGAACAACACAGCGGTAATGATGACATCTGTCGCAGGAGATATATACTCTATAGGGTATATATCCCTGGGCTCTCTAAACGATACCGTAAAAGCCCTCAAAATCGACGGAGTTGAACCTACGGTGAGCAACGTAAAAAGCGGAAAGTACAAAATCGCCCGTCCCTTCATCATTGCCACAAAAGGCGAAATAAGCAAAGTGGTACAGGACTTTATAGAGTTTATCATGAGCAGCGATGGCCAAAAAGTGGTTGAAGAAAACGGATATATCCCGGTATTGGATAATCCAGCTTACAGCGGGGATAAGCCCGCAGGCAAAATCGTAGTCGCAGGTTCATCATCGGTCTCCCCGCTTATGGAAAAGCTCAAGGAGGCCTACCTTGCTATCAATCCCAATGCACAAATTGAAATTCAGACCAGCGACTCAACTACCGGCATCAATTCGGTTATAGACGGGATATGCGATATAGGAATGTCGTCCAGAGAATTGAAAGAGAGCGAACTCAATGCCGGTTTGACCCCCATCACCATCGCTATGGACGGGCTTGTGGTAATCGTCAACAAAGGAAATCCAGCAGACAACTTGACAAGCGAGCAAGTCAGGGCCATTTTCACAGGCGAAATAACGCAGTGGTCCGAGGTGCTAGAGTAAAACTTGTAAATAAAGTTTCAGCAACAAAATCCATCTCTCCATTATTTAATTTAAAAAGACGGTGAGACAAAGATGAGAAATTACAAAGAAAAGGCAATGCAAATTGTGTTTTTGATGGCCGCCTGCACTTCAATCCTAGCGGTGGCCTTGATTTGCGTATTCCTGTTTGCCAACGGAATACCAGCCATGTCCGAAATTGGAGTACTGGATTTCTTTCTAGGCAAAAAATGGCGGCCATCCAATGACATCTACGGGATTTTGCCGATGATTTTAGGGAGCATCTATGTAACAGCAGGTGCCATAATAATAGGCGTTCCAATCGGCATACTGACGGCAGTGTACATGGCAAAGTTCTGTCCAAAATATATATACCGTTTTTTAAAACCCGCTGTTGACCTTTTGGCAGGCATCCCATCGGTAGTATACGGATTTTTCGGTTTGGTCGTGATAGTCCCTTTTGTGCGCGATAACTTTGGTGGCGACGGCAGCAGCATACTGACGGCTTCCATTTTGCTGGGCATCATGATACTGCCCACCGTCATCAGCGTGAGCGAATCAGCAATTCGCGCCGTTCCCGACAGCTACTACCAGGGTGGTCTTGCCCTTGGGGCAACCCACGAGCAGAGTGTGTTCTTCATCACTCTGCCCGCGGCCATCTCGGGTATTATGGCAGGCGTGGTCCTGGCCATCGGGCGGGCAATCGGCGAGACCATGGCGGTCATCATGGTGGCGGGAAACCAGGCACGGATGCCTGCAGGCCTGCTCAAAGGCATCAGAACCCTCACCGCCAATATAGTAATAGAAATGGGATATGCGGCCGACCTGCACAGGGGCGCGCTCATCGCCACCGGAGTAGTGCTGTTCGTATTCATACTCATCATCAACCTCTCATTTTCTCTGCTTACGAGGAGGACAAATAGATGATTAAGATAGACACACGAAGCATACACCGCAAGCTGAGAACGTATAAAAGGTCTCCCCTTTCCCTCGTACTGTTGTTGCTGGTGTTATCGGCTACAGCCATTACCGTAAGCACCCTGCTGTTCATCATCGCGTACATCCTCATTAAGGGAATTCCAAATATAACCGCTGATCTGTTTGCATGGGAATACACCTCCCAAAACGTATCGCTCACCCCGGCCATCATAAACACGCTTATCATCGTGGTACTGGCCCTCCTTATTGCCGTGCCTTTGGGCATCTTTGCGGCCGTCTATCTGGTGGAGTACGCAAAGCGCAGAAACAAGCTGGTTGAAATGATAAGGCTGACCACCGAAACATTAGCTGGTATCCCCTCCATCATCTACGGTTTGTTCGGCTTGTTGTTTTTTGTAACGGCAATGGGCTGGGGATTCTCCATTCTGGCCGGCGCCTTTACCCTTGCTATCATGATACTGCCTGTTATCATGCGCACCACAGAAGAAGCTTTAAAGGCCGTACCCGACTCATACCGTGAGGGGAGTTTCGCCCTGGGCGCAAACAAGTTACGTACCGTGTTCAGGATCGTCCTCCCCAGCGCTATGCCCGGTATCCTGTCAGGCATCATCCTCAGCATAGGAAGAATAGTTGGTGAGACGGCAGCTCTCCTTTACACCGCCGGAACGGTAGCGGAAATCCCTAAAAACCTGTTGTCGTCGGGCCGCACTTTGTCGGTGCATATGTACGTCCTCTCGAGCGAAGGGCTGTATGTAAATCAGGCATACGCTACAGCAGTCGTGTTGCTGGTTACTGTAATGATAATAAATTGGCTGTCAAATTTTTTAGCAAAAAAGATTACGAAAGGATAGGGGGATATATGGGGAAGATAACCATAAACAATCTAAACCTGTACTATGGAGATTTTCATGCGCTGAAGGACATCAACCTAGACATAGAAGCCAACAAGATCACCGCCCTCATCGGACCTTCGGGCTGCGGCAAATCGACTCTCCTCAAGTGCCTGAACCGCATGAACGACCTGGTGGAAAACTGCAAAATAACAGGCAAAATACTGCTTGATGGAGAGGACATATACAACATCGATGTAAGTCTGCTGCGCAAAAGAGTGGGCATGGTCTTTCAAAAGCCCAACCCTTTTCCCATGAGCGTGTACGACAATATTGCCTTTGGGCCGCGCACACACGGGATTCGCTCCAAAATAAAGCTGGACGACATCGTCGAAAAATCCCTGCGAGCCGCCGCCATATGGGACGAATTAAAGGACAGGCTAAAAAAGAGCGCTTTGGAGTTGTCGGGCGGTCAGCAGCAGCGGCTCTGCATTGCAAGGGCTTTAGCGGTGCAGCCCGAGGTGTTGTTAATGGACGAACCAACGTCGGCACTGGACCCAATTTCCACATCAAAGATAGAGGACCTTGTTATGGAGTTCAAAAAAAACTATACTATAATTATCGTAACCCACAATATGCAGCAGGCCGCACGCATCTCGGACAAAACAGCCTTCATGCTAAACGGCGAGGTAATAGAATACGACGATACCGAAAAGCTGTTCTTTATGCCACAGGATAAGCGCACAGAGGACTATATAACCGGGAGGTTCGGATAATGAGGAGAAAATTCGATGAGCAGCTGGAGTTGCTCAACCGTGAATTAATAGAGATGGGCGCCCTGTGCGAAACGGCAATAGCCAACGCTGCTAAAGCGCTAATAAACCACGACAACTCTTTGGCTCAGGAAGTCATCCGTATCGACGCCGAAATTGATCAGAAGGAAAAGGACATCGAAAGCCTGTGCTTCAAGCTTCTGCTCCATCAGCACCCTGTAGCCAGGGATCTAAGGCAGATCTCCTCTGCCCTCAAGATGATAACCGACATGGAGCGCATAGGAGACCAGGCAGCTGATATATCCGAAATAATCCTACTTGGGAATCTGCACTCCGTGGACAACGCCGTGCATATAGACGAAATGGCCAGAGCAACCATTAAAATGGTAACCGACAGCATCGATGCCTACGTGAGACGGGACCTGGATCTGGCGCGAGCGGTCATAGATTACGATGACGTGGTGGATGACCTGTTTAATCAGGTAAAAAAGGAAATCATAGATATTATAGGCAAGGACAAGCAAAACGGAGAATATGCTGTCGACCTCCTGTTGGTTGCCAAATATTTTGAGAGAATAGGCGACCATGCCACCAACATAGCAGAATGGGTGGAATACTCCATAACGGGGATCCATAAAGGTGGAGAAAGGATATGATCTTTTTCGTCGAGGACGATGATAACATAAGGGAGCTGGTGGTGTATACGCTGCAAACGGTAGGTTTTGAAGCTCGCGGCTTTGAGAACGGCAAAGCCTTTTTTGAAGCGCTGTCAGTGCAAAAGCCCGAACTTGTGCTCTTGGACATCATGTTACCCGATGAAGACGGGCTACAGATTCTAAAAAGGCTGAAATCCGACCCTGCCACCAGAGAAATCCCAGTCATAATGATTACAGCCAAAAGCACCGAATACGACAAGGTGATTGGCTTGGACAGCGGAGCCGATGATTACATCACAAAGCCGTTTGGCATGATGGAGTTGGTCTCGCGCATCAAGGCGGTACTACGCCGCGCTTCACCCAGAGGTAGCACATCCATGCAGACCTTAACGGTGGGCCCTATAACCCTGGACCCCCATAAATATGAAGTGACCGTCAACGGCAACAAATTAGAGCTAACCCATAAGGAATTCGAACTGTTACGCTATCTTATGGAAAATGAAGGCATCGTCTTGAACCGAAATAAAATCCTTGAGGCGGTTTGGGGTTATGACTTCGATGGCGAAACCCGCACCGTCGACGTTCATATCCGCTCGCTCAGGCAAAAGCTAGGAGAATGGGGCAAATTGATAGAAACGGTGCGGGGAGTGGGATATCGAATCGGAGGCCAAAGATGAAGCGGAGAATATTCTTAAGCATGTGTTTGCTTGCTATACTAACCGTTTTGCTCTCCAGCATGCTGACCTTCGTCGTCATGTATCGGCAAATTTTCGATATCATGCAGCGTGAAATAGAAAAAGAGGCGTCTTACATTGCGGCAAGCCTTGAAACCGCTCAAGACCCACGTCTTTTTTTGCAGAACGTATCAACCAAGGCACATCGCATCACGCTTATAGCAGACGATGGCACTGTGTTGTTTGACAGCGCTGAAAGAGCAGAAAACATGGAAAACCATAGAAACAGGCCAGAGGTATCGGCCGCCTTGAAGAACGGAATTGGAAAGTCAGTGCGCCTGTCCAGGACTCTGGGCAAGCAAACCTTCTATTGCGCCGTCCTTCTGAAAAACGGCATGGTGCTGCGGGTAGCAAACGTGATGGACAGCGTTTACAGCGCCATATTGAGTTTTGTGCCCTATATATTGTTCATCATCGCCGTCACTCTTGCACTTGCCCTACTTATAGCCAATCGGGAGACAAAAAAAATAGTTGAGCCCATAAATGCGCTGAATCTACAAAATCCCATGTCCAATGATGTCTATGATGAATTATCTCCTCTGCTTATCCGCATAGCACAGCAGAACAAGCAGATAGAAAACCAGATGCACACCTTAAAGGAAAAGCACGAAGAGTTTAACGCTATCACCGAAAACATGAGCGAAGGATTGATATTGCTCAACGAAAAAGCCGATATCCTGTCGGTCAACAAAAGCGCCATACGCATATTTGGAGGCCACGACAGCAGCAATTACCTCCACAGAAACATCCTCACTTTAAGCCGCAATTTGACTTTACGTGCTGCAGTAAAAAAAGCCATCGAAGGCGACCACTGCGAGGAAATACTCGAAATGGGCAATCGGCACTACCAGCTTACCACCAACCCCGTGTGGGTCAACGGACGAGTAAAGGGAGCCGTTGTCTTGATTCTTGACATAACCGAAAAACGTGCCGCAGAACAGATACGCCGTGAATTTTCGGCCAACGTGTCCCACGAACTTAAAACGCCGCTTACATCGATATTGGGATATGCCGAAATCATCAAAAACGGTATGGTAAAGATCGAAGATATCCCCCGCTTTGCTGAGCGCATTTACAACGAGGCCAACCACCTCATTGCCCTTATAGACGACATCATCAAGCTCTCACGCCTTGACGAAGATAACATTGACATCCCACGCAAACGCGTGAACCTGCTTGAACTGTCGAAAAGGGTATGTGCCAGGTTAGAACCGCAGGCAAGGGAAAAAAGCGTCATCGTTTCGGTATCGGGCCAAAACGGATTCGTGTTTGGCGTAGAGGAAATCCTCGAGCAGATGATATACAACCTCTGCGATAACGCCATTAAATACAACAAAGAAAACGGTAGAGTAGATGTTAACATCTCTCCAAGCGCAAAAGAAGTGGTTTTGACCGTATCTGATACGGGAATAGGCATCCCCAAAGAACATCAAAGCAGGGTATTTGAGCGATTTTACAGGGTCGACAAAAGCAGGTCAAACCGAACAAGCGGCACCGGCCTGGGGCTTTCCATAGTGAAGCACGGGGCAATGCACCACAACGCCAGAATAGAGCTGGAAAGCCAACCAGGACATGGCACGACAATACGGATAATTTTCCCCGTATCACACAATTGAAGATTAGGCCTATTTAAAATTACACTTTAACACAACGCCAATCAAGAAACCCGACACCCAATTAAAACCGAATTTGTCGAGAATACATAAAAAAGGCCTTGCAACTGCCTTTGAAAGGCAATCACAAGGCCGGTTCACCCCACAGTACCCCTCTCGTACCGGTGCCAATATAGAATCGCCCAAACACCCGCGGATCCCCTGTAATGCTGCGGATATCCCCAAACATCTGCTTCTCGTCATTTATCCTTTGCCATGTCCTGCCCTCATCTGTAGACCTCCAAAAACCGTATTCGCCGTAAATTATGCCGCTCACATACAGCGTTTTGCAGCTGCTTCCCGGAGCCTCCTTACCCATCCCCTGCCTGAAAATCACATGCCCCGGCGCCGATATCCGTTCAAACTTGGCGCTGCACGATGCTTTATCAAACGTTATACGCCAAAGCCCGCCTTCACCGGTGGAAATCCATACAACTCCCGTCTTTTGCGATTCAGCGCGTATCTCTGCGGGCATCCTGCCATCAATTCCCCCTAACTCAAGCTTAGGGAATTCTTCTGGAACCTCTATCTGATGGAAAGTGCGCGCCCTATCGGTGCTTATATACATAAGCGAATTATCGCCAAATCCGTAGAACACCTCTGGGTCAACGCGATCAGATAATACCTTTAACGTGGCTTTTGGGTCTTCAACCAGACGGCCATCCAGGTCAAATACCCTGCTCCTCTCCCAGGTTTTCCCGCGGTCATCGGTATACACCACTGCATCAAGCGGCAGCAGCGTACCATCCGCTACGCACCACACTATTGTTTTACCGTCTGCCGATATGGCCGTCCACCCGGAATTGGTATTTGGTCGCCTTATGGCCTGTATTAACCTGTCTATATGCGGCGTTATGCCGACTGGATCAGGCAGTCGAACCCACGTCTTGCATTGATCCTCCGACAGTATTAACCCTCCTGTAGTTGTGCCCGTCCAGTTTCCTCTTGCCGTTACCACTACCAGCCAGGGATTGGCATCGGGGAAATCAGCGTTTAAGCAGGTGATATACCTATTGTTGTTCTCGTCGGCAAAAGAATTTTCAGCAGGACGCGTTAAATCTGCAAAAGCAAATCCTCCCAAATCGCCCACTATATCTATGAGCTTCACATCGCCATCTGGCGGACTGTATACGTTAAGATGAACGGTTTCTTCCAGTCCCCTGCAGGACGGCTTCCAAACGACAGGCTCACCCCTGGACGCATCCTGCAGGTTTTCGGTCATGAATATACCCGTTCCCGTGTTAAAAACCGCACGATTGCTGTCAAACGGGTCGATCTTTATATCCGAAAGCCAGTGTATCAAATTCCCTCCACCGTTGTATTCTGGCTTCATATATGGCACGCCTTCGAAATCCATCTTCCCAATGCTCAAACCATGAAGGATGGGTATCCAATGTTCACCCCTGTCTTGGCTGTAAAATACGCAATCCCCTTTTTGACAACATTGCGTTGAACACACCAGGTGTCCTGGATGAGCTGGATCGGCGCAGATACCGCCAAATCCCGTAATAGAGCTTATATCTTCTTTCTTACCAGTAAGAAAAGACAAATCGGGCGTTATGTACCGCCATTCCTTTATCTCCCCTTCAGGGGTTATGCGGTATCTTAGCACACAACCTTGCTGCGCTCCGCCCATATCGCAGGCATAGCCGTGCCATCCAGCCCATGAATACTCCACAGCCGCCATGGTAACATACAGGTACTCTCCATCAAATGTCGCGCGCTGACCCACAAAACCGGGATAATTGCCTATACCTGGCACTGGCGGCTGCCCAGGCATAGGCACAAAGCTGTTCCCACAATCATTTGATATATAAAGGCTGGGCCCACGAACATTGTTGCCTGGCGAGTTTTCTTTACCTGAAACCGAAACCACAATGGTCTGACAACGGCCGTTTCTGACAGACCGCGGGTCTATCCATACAAACGCCACATCGGTTTCCGGTTTGCCTCCCGAAGGACATACAGGAAGCTCCCTCCAGTGCTCCCCGTAATCCTCTGAAATGAGAAGGCCGTGGGTCTGCGAGCCAAAATATATTATCCTTGAATCCACAGGGTCAACTGCCAGCCTCTCGCCTGTTCCCCGACCCGGAGCGTTGCCGTGGACTCCGGCCGGAACGGGAAAATACTCAAAGTGCTCGCCCCGGTCCTTTGAGCGGCACAGATAATTTTGTTTCCAGTCTCCGGCAACTACATACAGCCAGTCGGGATGGTTTGGGTCAATAGCTATGGATAAAGGAAAGGTCTCCCATTTGCCGATGTGCGTGACGTGGTCCACCAGAGAAATCCAAGCCTTTTCATCAAAATCGTAGCGATAAACCCCGCCAATATCGGTTCTCGCATACAGTATTCCTTTTTCTTTAGGATGAAAGACAAAACCGGTGACAAAACCACCGCCCGGTATGGGTGCATGCCTGTAAACATATGGAATGTATTCATATCTTTTTGAGTTTTCCACGTTTTCCCCTCCTAAGGTTCATGCTTTGAATTTTTTCGTACACCAGTATGCCAATATCAAGCCTGGGACCAGGCCAAAGCATTAAATCCAATATTAGTTCAAGTATATACCATTAACATTAAGATGCAAAATTTAACATCAATACCTGCGTACGTCAATAACGTACATAGCATCTATCCGCAAAACTTACCAGAAAAATACTGATAAGTCAAGAATTTTTGTACAGACAAACAGACAAGATGTTTGCTCAGGTCTGTAAAACCTAGCAGGAATATTTAAAAGAGCATAGAATCAATTTAATATAAAAATTCAAAGGAGGTTATAAACCCATGAAAAGACAAAATCTGGACAGAGAGTGGAGATTTAAGCTAATCAGCACATCCCCAAACCAGGATATCCAATCTGAGTACACTGTGGTAGACCTTCCTCATGATTTCAGCATAATTCAGAAGCGAGATCCGCACACGCTATCAGGCGCCAGCAACGGATTTTTTCCGGGTGGCATAGGAATCTACGAAAAGACCCTTTATGCCCCAGTTGAGTGGAAAGGCAAAAAGGTCATTCTCGAGTTTGAAGGCGTATATATGAATGCCACAGTACATCTAAACAACCAATTGGTAGCCCGTCATCCATATGGCTACACCAGTTTTCACTGCGACTTAACCCCGTATCTGCTATACGGTCAGGACAACACAATCCGCGTTACCGTAAACAATAGCGCACTGCCCAATACCCGATGGTACAGCGGATCAGGAATTTACCGCCATGTGTGGCTAATGATAGGTGAAAGCGTGCATATAACACCCTGGGGCGTATATGTCACAACACCCAACGTCTCCACCGAATGCTCCACGGTTCACGTAAAGACCACGGTAGAAAACATCAGTGAGCAACCCGAAAATATCATTATTCGATCCACGCTGTTGACAGCTTGTGGTAATGTGGCAGCCATGGATGAAACAAACCTATATGTTCCCAGCAAAAATACAGCAGAGGCGCAGCAGGACCTTATTGTATCACCTGCAAATTTATGGTCAATAGAAAATCCTTATCTTTATACCCTAAAGAGCGAGGTTATAAAAGACAGAAAGGTAATTGACAGCACCGAAACCCGAATAGGAATTCGTTCCATTTCTTTCGATCCACAAAATGGTTTTCAGCTAAATGGCGTTCCCATAAAACTCAAGGGAGGTTGCGTACACCACGATTGCGGACTGCTTGGAGCAGCGGCTTATGACAGGGCAGAGGAGCGCAAAGTGGAACTTTTAAAGGCCAATGGGTTCAATGCTGTGCGTTGCGCCCACAATCCTCCCTCGCCGGCTTTTCTTGATGCATGCGATCGGCTGGGATTGCTGGTAATCGATGAAGCATTTGACTGCTGGCGCGAGGGCAAAAATCCCAACGACTATAGCGTGTATTTCGAAGACTGGTGGCAAAAAGATATGGCATCCATGGTCCTCCGCGATCGAAATCATCCCAGCATCATCATGTGGTCGACAGGCAATGAAATCATAGAAAGAGATGGCCGTTCGGAAGGTTACATCTATGCTCGGAAGCTGGCCGATTTCATACGCAGCCTGGACAACACAAGAGCCATTACCAATGCGCTGTGCGCCCTGTGGGATGATACGGCAGTTAAAGCGCTCAAGGCAAAGCTAGGCGACCTGCCTGAGGACTACGATGTCTGGGGTGAAGTCACAAAAGAATTTGCAGAGCCCCTGGATGTGGTAGGATATAATTATCTTTTACAGCGTTATGAAAGTGATGGCAAAAAATTCCCAGGCCGTATAATCTGTGGCACCGAGTCATTCCCGAGAGAAGTCTTTGACATTTGGTCCACCATTGAAGATCTGCCCTATGTCATAGGCGATTTTGTATGGACCGCCCTAGATTATCTAGGTGAAGCCGGCATCGGGCATGTGTGGTACAATGGAGAGAATAGCTTCCTTGGAAAATACCCGTGGCATCAAGCCTTTTGCGGAGATATTGACATATGTGGATTTAAAAGGCCTCAATCCTATTACCGCGACTGTGTCTGGGGTATTGCCAAGGCACCGTATATTGCGGTCTATAAGCCGGAATATTACGGCAAAGAGGCCGACATATCTAGATGGGGATGGCCTGATGTAGTTTCATCATGGACCTGGCCGGGTTTTGAGGGTAAACCAACCAGAGTGGACGTATACAGCATGGACAGCGAAGTAGAACTGATTCTCAACGGAAAGTCGCTTGGCCGCAAACCCGCTGGAAAGCCCAACAGGTATATAGCCTCATTTGAAGTGATTTATGAACCCGGAATACTTGAAGCTGTGGGCTATAATGAAAAAGGCATCGAAACCTCCCGTACCGTCCTTAAAACTGCAGGAAAACCGGCAGCAATTCGGTTAACACCCGACCGCAACAGGCTAAACGCAAAATTCGGGGACCTGTCTTATGTTACCGTTGAAGTATTGGATGCTGAAGGAAACGTGGTGCACAATGCAGATACCAACATCTATTTCACCGCCAGCGGAGTGGGGTCGGTGCTGGCTGTAGGTAATGGGAACCCTGTAAGCGAAGAGATGTACGTAGGGAATCAGCGCAAAGTCTACCATGGCCGTGCTATGGTAGTTGTGCGTGCCAATGGAGAGGCTGGCAATATCATTTTGACTGCTTCAGCAGAAGGCATCCCTTCGGCACAAATAATTATAGAAGTCAATTAAATCTTTGACAGCTACTATAACACAACCGTGCACAAAATAACCCCCTGCCTTGAAAAGACAGGGGGTTATTCCCTTACACTTTCCAATTAAAATTCAACTACACCCTTGCTCTATTTTTGGACAGCACATCAAATGCCACGGCCAACAGTAGAACTAAACCTTTAATAATCATTTGCATATCGCTGCCCACACCCATTATGGACATTCCATTGTTGAGCACACCCATAACCAATGCTCCAATAATGGAACCGGTAACCGTTCCTATGCCTCCATAAGCAGATGCACCACCAATGAAGCAGGCCGCAATGGCGTCCAGCTCAAAGTTCATACCGGCTTGCGGCGAAGCAGCATTCAAACGCGCTGAAAATACAATACCGGCTATTGCTGCCAAGAAAGCCATGTTTACATAGGTGAAAAATAGCACTCTATTTGTGTTTATGCCTGAAAGCTTTGCAGCCTTCTCATTGCCGCCCATAGCATAGATATAACGCCCAGGTACGGTCTTGGTGGTAAAAAACGAATATGCAAACAACAAAATCCCTATCAATACGAGTATAATGGGCAATCCCTTATAGGCTGCCAACCAATAGGCAAACAAGTTTATACCAGCAAGAACCAGTATTATCTTTACAATAAACAGCGGCATTGTAACTACCTCAAAGCCGTATCTCTTCTGTTCTGCCCTCTTCTTAAACTGGAAAACCACATAAATTGCGGAAATAATGACCCCAACTACGAGGGCTGTAATATTTAAGCTGATACCAGAGCTCTTAAACACATCCGGAATAAAGCCTGCACTTATTTGCTGGAATCTCTCGGGGAAGGGCGATAACGTAAGCCCTTTTAACATGGTAATGGTAAGTCCCCTGAACATGAGCATTCCGGCAAGGGTTACAATAAAAGAGGGTATTCTCAAATAAGCAATCCAAAACCCCTGCCATATCCCTATGGCTATTCCTGTTAGAAGGCAGATAACTATGGCCAAGCCCACATCCATTTTCATGTTTATTATGAGAGTTCCTGCAATAGCGCCAATAAAGGCACATACGGAACCTACTGAAAGGTCAATATTGCCACCCGTCAATATACAAAGCGTCATTCCTATGGCAAGAATCAATACATAGCTGTTCTGCAGAACCAGGTTAGTAACGTTCATGGGCAAAAGTAGTTTACCATCGGTAAGGATCTGGAAAAATATAGTTATAACTATGAGGGCGATAAACATTGCATACTGCCTTATATTATTTTTAAATACGTCTCTGACGTGCTGCATTATACGACCTCCTTAATGCTCTGCATAATGCATTTCATTATGCTCTCTTGAGATGCTTCCTCGCGATCAAGTTCTCCTACAATCCTTCCCTCATTCATAACATATACTCGATCGCACATTCCCAAAATCTCGGGAAGTTCAGAAGAAATAAGAATAACAGCTTTCCCTTCCTCAGCAAGGTTGTTTATAATCTTATAAATCTCATATTTAGCACCTACATCTATACCCCTAGTAGGTTCGTCCAGTATCAGTATATCAGGCTTAGCAAAAATCCACTTGCTGAGTAGAACCTTTTGCTGATTTCCCCCTGATAAATTGCCTGTCTTCTGCAACACGCTGCTGCATTTAATATTGAGTCTTCTGCGATACTCTTCAGCAACGTATATTTCCCTGTTTTTATCAACCACCAGGTTTTTGCTTATATTATCAAGGCTTGCAAGAGAGATATTTCTTTTAATATCATCAATCAAAATAAGTCCAGCTGATTTCCGATCTTCAGTAACATAAGCCAAACCATTCTCTATCGCCTGGCGCACACTATTCAGCACCAATTCTCTGCCGTTTTTTATTATCTGCCCGCTTATATGCTTTCCGTAAGATTTACCAAACACGCTCATGGCAAACTCGGTCCTACCCGAGCACATAAGCCCGTATATCCCTACAATTTCACCTTTTCGCACTTTTATGCTTACATCCTTAATCACTTTTCTGCCTTCGATCAAAGGATGATACACATTCCAGTTTCTTACTTCAAAAATAACCTCGCCAATTTTGCGCGTTCGTTCAGGAAAACGGTTTGTAAGCTCACGTCCTACCATTCCTTTGATAATCCTATCTTCACTTACATCATCTTTATGTCTATCAAGCGTTTCAACCACACGACCATCCCTGAGAATTGTAATGGAATCGGCAACTTTTAGCACTTCATTCAACTTATGCGAAATTAATATGCAAGTAATCCCTTCTTTTTTAAGCTCCAAGAGAAGATTCAAAAGATTCTCTGACTCCTTTTCATTTAAAGCCGCTGTTGGCTCATCCAAAATTAGCAGTTTTACATTCTTGGCCAGTGCCTTTGCAATTTCCACAAGCTGCTGTTTACCCACACCTATATCTTTTACAAGGGTAGCAGGACTTTCCCTAAGCCCTACTCTTTTCATAAGCTCGGCAGCCTGCATATGGGTTTGATTCCAGTTTATCAGCCATCTTTTTGCCCTTTCGTTCCCTAAAAAGATATTCTCTCCTATAGAAAGGGATGGTACCAAAGCCAGTTCCTGATGAATAATGACTATCCCAGTCTTCTCACTGTCCTTGATACCTTTAAAGATGCATTCCTTACCTTCAAAGAAAATACTGCCACTATAAGTGCCATAAGGGTAAACACCACTTAGCACATTCATAAGGGTAGATTTTCCGGCGCCGTTTTCGCCCACCAGCGCATGGATCTCACCTTTTCGAACCTTGAGGTTAGCATTGTCCAGCGCTTTTACCCCCGGAAAAAGTTTTGTAATATTTCTCATTTCAAGAATGTACTCCACTGCTTTATCAACCCCTAACATCATTGTATTGACAAATAATATGGTCTCCAAGCAGCAAAAACTATATGACATCATATTTGCAAGCCGAACAGCTAAAACCTGTCCGGCTTGCAAATATACATTTAAGTTAAAGGCCAATTATTTAAAGATTTTAAACCCCAACCATTACTTTAATTATTGTTTTAAATCATCCTCGGTATAATAACCGCTGTCCAGCAATATCTCCTTATAATTGTTGACATCTACATATACGGGATCGCACAGGTATGAAGGAACGACCTTCACTCCATTATGATAAGTCTTAGTGTCATTCACAGGTACCTCTTTGCCTTGAGTTATAGCTTCAATCATCTCAACAACTTTAGAAGCAAGTACCCTTGTATCCTTAAACACCGACATCGACTGCTGTCCGTTGATCATGGCAATTACATTGGGTTTATCGCAGTCCTGTCCCGTCAGAATCGGATACGGCTTATCAGCTGTACCATATCCGGCATTCTTAAGAGAAGCGATAATACCTATTGCCAAACTATCATTGGGCGAAAGCACAGCATCTAACTTGGTCCCATCTGCATAATAAGCAGTGATAAGATTGTCCATTCTAGCCTGAGCTTTAGCAGAATCCCAACCTTGAATAGCTACCGTTACAAAATCCTTTTGTCCACTTACCACAACCAGCTGACCGTTATCAATATAAGGCTTAAGCACACTCATAGCGCCATTGTGGAAGAAGGTAGCATTATTGTCATCGGGTGAACCCGCAAATATCTCTATGTTGTATGGCCCCTTACCTTCTTTCAACCCGAGCTTCTCTTCAATATACTGCCCCTGGATTACACCAACCTTGAAATTGTCAAATGTTGCATAGTAATCAACGTGCTCTGATTGCATAATAAGGCGGTCATATGCAATAACCTTTATACCGTTATCAGCTGCTTTTTTAAGCACATCAGTAAGAGCCGAACCATCGATAGCTGCAATTACCAGAACCTTGCTACCTTTAAGGATCATATTCTCAATTTGCTGTATCTGGGTATTTACATCATTGTTCGCATACTGAAGGTCAACCTTGTATCCTTTAGCCTCAAGTTGAGCTTTCAAATTGGCTCCGTCCTGATTCCATCGCTGCAAAGACTGAGTGGGCATGGAAACACCGATAAGAACATCTTTTCCATTATCCGAAGAACCAGACGATGGATTTGCTGAATCTTTTGTCGCTGAACCACACGCAGCAATGCTCACCATAATAGCAGCTGCTAAAATAAAGATAATAAGTTTCTTCATAAGAGCTCCCCCTTTTTTTTAATATATTGACTTAGAACCATGCCCATTATACAGTTTTTACAAGCAATGCTCAACGTAATTAGCTGCTCAGTTACAAAAAAAAAATGCTCTCTTAGAGAGCAATATTTTACTATTGGTACTCCATTGCGGTGTAGATTTTAACGCAGTTTCTCCCTGTACTCGGTTGGCGTCACCCCTTCATACTTTTTGAATACCTTGCTGAAATAATTAGGATCGCTGTATCCTACTAAATAGCATATTTCCTTGATGCTGAGAGAATCGTCCTTAAGCAATTCTTTAGCCTTATTTATTCTAATCAAATTTAAATAGTCAGAAAAATTGTATCCAAACACCTTTTTGAAGGTACGGCTAAAATAATATGGACTTAGATTAAATTTTGCCGCAGTATCCTTAAGGTTAATATCTTCTTTTAAGTTATCAGTAATATATTGCTCTACCGCTTTAAAAAGAGCAAATTTTTCCCCGTAACCGTTTTTAAACTTGTCATTCAAAAATTGATCATGAGCTATGAGATGTTCGATATCTTGATAATAAACCACACCAGTATCATCAAGTGAATACTCCAAAGCCTTGCAGGCCTCTTGATATGATTCATGCATTTGATGTATGCCATCGTAGCATTTCCCTAAGCCTATTCTAATTGGTACACCAAAAAACCTCTTTACTTCCCTCTTCACATCCAAAGCCAGATTGATCACATTTAATTTAGTTTCATCCGCATCTTTATGAAGTGACATTTGAATAAAATAAATCAGATCTTTGGTAAAACGGTAGCTTCCTATGGCCTTGTAGCGCTGATTCAAAAAAACCTTTATATGTTCACCAATCTGAGTTTTTAATCTTTCAGAAAAATAGACCGGCCCATCGTTGTCATCTTCTTCCTTAAGCCTTACCACCATGCAAAAGGTGTTTTTAAAATCCATGTTCAAATACTCCATATACATTTCAACGTCAATGACTTCCAGCATATCATTGACAATGGAATAGCTCAATTCATTTTCCATCACCGGAATCAGATTGTATATCTTCTCCTCATTTTCAATCTCTCTTTTACGCTTCTCCTTCTCGGACTGTACATATTCGACGGCTTCCCTAATTTTTTCGCGCAGTTCCGCACGGTCAAATGGCTTTAAAATATATTCCCTGACGTTATTCCTAACAGCTTCCACTGCAAAGTCAAAATAGTCATACGCCGTAAGAATAATAAAATAAGCATGGGGAAGAAAGTTCTTAATTTCCTGTATAGCCTTTAATCCATCAATACCTGGCATTTTTATATCAATGATTATAATGTCAGGCCTTAAGCGTTCGGAAATTTCTATGGCCTCTCTTCCGTTTCGCGCCTCGCTGATTTCAAATTGCTCTTTTAGCTCTTTGAATGCGCCTTCTATAACATCTCTAATGGAATCACGAACATACTTTTCATCATCGGCAATTAAAAATCTTAACATGGCCTCCTCTACTCCCTTATAGGAATTTTGAGATATACTCTAGTACCAAAACCTTTTTTGCTCTCAATTGAGAAGATATCATCCCGGTTGTACATCAGCTTAAGCCTTTGAACGACACTCCTTATACCCAGACCCGTAGTATGTCCTACAGGCCGCTGTTCCGGGCTATCTGAAATAATTTTTTCCAGCATATCCTCATCCATTCCACATCCTGTATCTTCTATGAGTATCGTACAGTAATCCCCTTGCTCGTTTATTTCAATATTTATAACTCCTCCCTCTTCTTTGGGCTCTATACCGTGTATAAATGCGTTTTCTACAAAAGGCTGCAGTGTCATTGCCGGAACTATCACCTTTTTCAAATCGGCATTTATCTTCAAATTAAACTTAAACCTATCTTCGTATCTTATTTTTTGAATATACATATACTGCCTTACAACGTTTACTTCTTCTTCTAGAGTAGCATTTCGATCCATCATGCTTAAGCTGTACCTGAGTATACCGGCAACCGCTCTTATAAGGCTTTCTGTTTTATCGGCATTTTCTTTAATCGCCGTCTGGCTTATGCAGTTTAAAGTATTAAACAAAAAATGAGGATTTATCTGAGCCTGTAGAATTTTAAGCTGTGACACCTTTAAGGCATTCTCATAGCTCAATAGCCTCATCTGCTCATCCTGAAGCTTCCTTTCAAGCTCAGCTTTCTCCTGCAAGGATTCAATGTATTTGCTTATGTGGGTAATCATCTTACTGAAAGCCTCCGAGAGAATGTCCAATTCATAAATATACGTCTTTTCACCTTCATTATAGGTAAAATCCCCTTTTACCACCTTTTCTGAAACGTTTACCAGCTCCCTCAGTTTTCTTGTTATATCGCCTATAAACAACAGCGTATAGATAGCACTTACCATCAATGCCGTCATTATATACGCCATCAATACCCTGTTGACATAGTCCTGCTTTTGCTTCAACTCATTATAAATGTTGACATTGTAATCAAAATAGCTGTCGCTCAGCATTGATATAAAAGCATTGCAGTAGGATACGATTTCTTTGGTCCACACATATTCCTCGTAATACACATCAACCCCGGAATGGTTGTCATAAATCTCAATGGTACGGTCTGCAGCTTCCTTAAAACTCTTCAGGGAATTTAAAAGATCCCTCAGAATGTATCTACTTCTAAGATCCGAATCCTCCTGAAGCGCTATTACATTTTCAACGGCTTTATCGTAATGAAATTTATAAAGCCGTTTAGATTCTTCCGCATTGGTCAATATATATTGATTAAAGTGAAAAAACGATTCATTTAAACTATTTTTAATTTGATTGGTGACGCTCATTCTGTTCATCATAATATTATAGGTGCTGCTTATCCTATTGCTCATTATTAAAGATACAACATTGCTGGTAGCAATAGGCAATATAATGATCACAGCAAATATAATGAACTTCTTCTTTAAGCTACTGGATTTCGCTATAGTATCCTTGCTGTTGTTTTCTGAACTCATCAAGGTTTTCTTTGTCGACCACCAGCACATCTGTAATAAACAACCCCTTTGTAGTTTTTCCTTCGATATTATCCATAATGATATTTACAGCTTTGTAGCCCATAAGATAAGGCTTCTGCACTACGGTGGATGTGATTACCCCTTTTTCAATGTTGTCAAGGGTCTCGGGCAAATCATCAAAACAGATAATTTTTACTTTTCCGGTAAGCCCCAAACCCTTAACCGCTTTGGCTGCACCCAATCCATCTAAAGCTGAAGTGCAAAACAATGCTTTTACGTCGGGATGCTGATTTAAAATCTTTTTTGCTGCCAGCTCGGCTTCTAATAGATACGAATCTGATGACTCAATAGCCGCTATAACAATATTTGAGTTGCTATTTATATAGTCTTTAAAGCCCTCCACCCTCTCTATCTGGTTCTTTACACTTTTGCCACCCATAATTATACCAACCTTGCCTTCGGTGCCGATTTGACGAATCACTTCCCTGCCCCCCACTCTTCCCGCCTCTACATTATCTGTGCCCACATATGCAAGGCGCTTGCTGTTTTCGGCATCAGAGTCAATGGTAACCAATGGAATACCGCCTTCTATAACTTTATTGATGACATCATTATAGCGTGTTTCATCCTGTACATAGGCTATTATTCCACTCACCTTTGCAGCGTACGCCATCTTAATCAACCTTATACCCTCCTCAACACTCGCAGTATCAGGCCCCTGAAAATCTATGATAACTCCTCTTTCCTTAGCAGCTTTCTCAGCTCCCAAGCGTACCTGTTGCCAGTAAGGATTGGCGTAAACATGGCTTATAAGCACTATTTTGGGTTTTATCTCCTCTTCAACAGGTTTCTCATATTTTATGTCAAGCAGCACCAAATTAAATATAATGAAAAGTAAGGCCGCCGAATAATATACCGCGTATTTTAAGAATCTTTTCACCCGCTTCACCCCCTCTGTAAGGGAACAAAGTTACCGGCTTAAAAATAATTATAACCAGCGAGCCAGCTTGTTCATATTTATTATAGCATTATTTTGTGAGGTTTACACTATTGTAACGCTTGCCTTAGTTTCCAAATTATTCTAGAAAAATGGACAATAAATACTTTCTAATTCATCATGGGATACAATAAAAGTCTCTAATTAATTACAAGCACACAACCAAAAATGTTTCCAAAGAACATAGCCACTCACAACAGCGCCAATGGAAAACGCATATTTGATTACGTACCAATTGATTTTTAATTAAAAGTTTCACTTGAAATGGAGAAATCGTTACTGTATCCCTATGACACCCTGCCTCTGCAAATATCAAAATATTGTTATTAATTTACATATACATATACAATTACCTTTTTCAAATTTTATTTAAATTTTTAGCAGATTATGTAAATTTTTTAGATTTATATGCTGTACTCACCATAGTAAACGGGATTGACGTTGCATTAGCCATACTTATATGATCTAGCAGTTATGGAACATATCTAAAAATAGTTATGACAATCAGTACTATACCACAAAAATCAGTAATATACATACATCAGGAACTTTATGAAAATCCTCAGAAAAATAAATTAGAGGGGGAACTTAAAATGAAAAAACCAATCAAAATGATTTCTTTCTTACTGGTTTTAATTCTAACAGTAGGCTTGTTTAGCGGATGCACAGGAACATCATCTGACAAAACAGGTGATACCACTACAAAAGTAGAAAAAGATTCAACAGATAAAAACGATGAAAAACCAGCCGAGAGCGAAACTAAAGAAGGTGAAAGTGAAGCAGGAAGTTTTGCACTACCTATTGTGGATAAGCCTATAACCTTTACTTATTGGGTGCCTTTCGGTGGAACAGCCAAAGAAATCATACCCGATTTAAGTCAAAATGAAGTTTACCAGGAGCTTGAAAAATTGACAAACGTAAAAATTGAATTCATTCACCCTCCAGAAGGCCAGGAGACAGAGCACTTCAATCTTATGATTTCTTCAGGTGACCTACCGGATATAATAGAACAAGGCGAAAGATACAAAGGCGGTATAAATAAAGCCATTGCCGACGGTATCTATATTAGGCTAAATGAACTGGTAGATAAATACGCTCCCAACTTTAAAAAGTCATAGAATCAAATGAAGAACTGAAAAAGCAAGTATACTCGGATGAAGGCAATCTGTTAGGGTTCGGCATGATTACCAGTGATGTTCCCGGAACATCATTAGAACCGACAGCAGAGAATCCGTGGTGTGGTCCTTTTATAAGGAAAGATTGGCTGGATGAACTAGGCATGGAGATACCCACCACCATAGATGAGTGGTATACTGCACTGAAAGCTTTCAAGGAACAGATGAATGCTGAAGTTCCCATGATATGGAACAATGCAATAGGTATGGAACCTTCAACAGGCGCTTTTGTAAGTGCTTTCGATATTGGTCCAGGCTTCTATATAAAAAACGGTGAAATAAAGTATGGTCCGATAGAACCAGGATTTAAAGAGTATTTACAATTAGTAAACAAGTGGTATGAGGAAGGATTGATAGACAGGGATTTCCCAACCAGGGATGCTAAGAGCATAGATGCTCTTGTAATGTCAGGAAAAGTAGGCGCAAAATTACAGGATGGAACCGCATTGGTGTTAAAAGCAAGAGCCGTTGGTATTGAATTTGCAGGAGCTCCTTATCCAAAGAAGAACGAAAATAGTGAAATACACTGGAGATATAAAAATAATATATGCAGAGCCAACTACGGTGTTATAACATCTAAGTGTAAAAACCCCGAAGTAGCTGTCAAATGGTTTGACTACCATTATACCGAAGATGGTTTCAAACTCTTCAATTTCGGTGTGGAAGGAAAGAGCTATACTGGCATAGATGAAAAGGGAAGACCAAAATATGTTGAATATATAAGCAAAAACAACTATCAGGATTTTGACAGGTACAATTCTGTATTCAGACTTCATAATGGACCTTATCTAAAGAGCGACCTTAGAAGCAATCCCAGAAGATGGATGGAAGACTTAGAGCAGTATCGCATTACATGGAATAACCAACCGGCTGACTATGTACTGCCTCCTATTACTCTGACAGCAGAAGAAGGCGCCGAATACGCCAAAATCATGAGTGATATAGAAGCCTATAGAAATGAGATGATGCTCAAATTCATCATGGGGCAAGAGCCTCTGGACAAATTTGATGAATATGTAAACAACATAAAGGCTATGAACATTGACAGGGTTATAGAGATTTATAAAGCTGCACTTGACCGATATAACAAGAGACTTGAAAAGGTTGATTAAGAAAGAAGCTTTTTGCTTCTTTCTTAATCAACCCAATAATTTAAGGAGGAGGCTGCTATATGACCCGTGCTCAGATAAAAACTGATATTATAAGAAACAAGTATATATATAATGGCATTACCTGTAATTGCTTACTATATAATATTTCACTACATGCCCATGTACGGCGCCATTATCGCTTTCAAGGAGTTTAATCCGGCCCTTGGCATAATTAGAAGCCCTTGGGTAGGGTTTAAACATTTTAAAAGCTTTTTTGAGGGCGTTTATTTTTGGAGGTTAATAAGAAACACTCTGCTCATAAGCATTTATAGCCTTGTATGGGGGTTCCCTGCCCCGATTATTTTAGCTTTATTATTAAACGAAGTCAAAAATAACTATTTTAAAAGAACGGTTCAAACCATATCTTACCTTCCCCATTTTATTTCTCTAGTCGTCGTTTGTGGTATAATAAAAGACTTCACCAGTACGGATGGTGTAATAAATGACATAATTGAACTTTTAGGGGGAGAAAGGACCAATTTCCTTATGAAGCCAGAATGGTTCAGACCTATATATGTAGGTTCAGGCATATGGCAAGAAGTTGGATGGGGAAGTATAATTTATTTAGCTGCTATAACAAATATTGATCCAGAATTATATGAGGCTGCTACTATTGATGGAGCAAGTCGTTGGAAACAAACATGGCATATCACTCTACCAGGTATTGTGCCTACCATTGTCATCCTGCTTATACTGAGATTAGGTGGATTAATGAGTGTAGGGTTTGAAAAGATAATTTTGCTTTACAATTCAGCCACTATGGAAACGGCTGATGTCATTTCCAGCTATGTATACAGAAGAGGATTATTAGATTTTGACTACAGCTTCAGTGCCGCCGTAGGTCTTTTCAATTCGGTCATCAATTTGATATTGATAACATCAGCAAATAAATTAAGTAGGAAAATTTCAGAAACCAGTTTATGGTAGGAGGTACACTGTGATGGTTACAAAGAAAACCGTAGGCGAAAGAATATTTAATTGCATCAACATCACCTTTTTGACAATACTGGCAATAGCCTGCCTATATCCTATGCTGTATGTATTATTTGCCTCCTTTAGTGATCCAATAGAGCTAATGAAACACCGAGGACTTATGTTAAGACCCCTTGGATTTACCATTGAAGGATACAAGCTCGTCTTTAAAAACTCAAGTATAACCACGGGGTATCTAAATACGTTATTTTATGTTACTGCTGGCACGGCTATAAATCTATTCATGACGTCACTTGGTGCATATGTTCTTTCCAGAAAAAATGTGCTATGGAAAAACGCAATAGCATTTATGATAACCATCACTATGTTATTCAGTGGTGGATTAATACCGTTCTACCTACTCGTTAAAAGCCTAGGAATGGTTAACACCAGATGGGCATTAATTATACCAGGTGCCATATCTACGTATAACCTTTTTGTCATGCGCACTTCGTTTGCTAGCATCCCGGACAGTTTAGAAGAATCCGCAAAGATTGACGGTGCAAACGACTTTATAATTTTGTTTAGAATAATACTACCTTTATCAAAGGCTGTATTAGCTGTCATGACCCTCTTCTATGCAGTTGGGCACTGGAATGCCTGGTTCAATGCAATGATATTCTTAAGAAAGAGAGAACTCTTCCCTTTACAATTAATACTAAGAGAAATACTTATAGCCAATGACATGCAAAGCATGAGTAACCTTGAAGGATTGGTAGACGTAAGCGTTCAAGCAAATGCTGACATTGTATACTTCGCACGACTGCTTGTGCAGTATTGTACTATAATAGTTGCCACCCTGCCCATTCTTTTCCTCTATCCTTTTGTACAAAAATACTTTGTAAAAGGTGTTATGATAGGTTCACTAAAAGGATAAAAAAATTGTATCAAAGCAATTTAATAGTAAAAACAGGATTCCCAACTTCTCATTCTTTATGGGAACCCTGTTTTTATTCTCGTTTGGCAAAACCTTCACTCTAACACATACAAACAACCTAAAAAATACCTCTTAACCAGGCCCCATCCCGTCCTGCATTGAAAAAACTTCTAGAAGATTTGCTCGACTGGTTCATGATGTCTAAACGTGAAATCTATCTTCTGAAAAACGACAACGACAAAGGCAATGGTTTCTATGATAGAAAACTTGCTACTCCTGTGAGTAATCTAAAAATCTCTGCGCCCAGAACTCGTACAGGTGATTTTAGACCCAACATCCTCCCTGAACCCATATAAAAAGATTGACGAATCATACACCGAACTCCTTATGTCCCTGATTATTAACGGCTATTCAGAATCTTCTCTCTTGAATACCCTCAAAAGTCTTCACCTGCCTTATTCTGATGATGAACTTAATAAAATCAAAGATGACATCAAAAGTGAATTAGACCTTTTCAAACAAAGGGAATTGCCTGAAACAGTCTTTGCACTATTCATCAATGCCTACCACTGCAAAATTAAAGATGGCTCAAAAGCTAAAAAAGCTGCATGGTACATAATTTTCTTGGTATCTATATGGAAGGTAAAAACATCTTTGGGATAATTGAAACAGTCAAAGCCGTATATCCATACGCTCATCACCAACTCTGTTTTGTTCATCTTCAAAGAAATATACGCAAATATATGACCAAAGCTGATGCTACAGAATTCAATAAAGAACTCAATAAGATAAAGCTCTCTTCTTCATTTGATGAGGTTGTTGAAAAATTTCAGGACCTCTGCAGTAAATTCAAAGATAGATACGGCCGCTATATGAACCTTCTTATAGAAAAAAGCAGAATATTATTTGGCCTTTACTAAGTATCCTGAACCCTTGAGGAAATATATCTACACTACCAATAGTGTAGAAAGCGTTAACAGTCTAATTGAGAAAATCCGCATAAGATCGGGTGGATACTTCAATTCTGTTAAAGTACTAGAAATCAATATATATATTTGCAGAGGGAGAATTTAAGACGTACAAAATAGAAAAAATTGGTTCCAATGATAAATGCTCACATCTATGATATACAACACAAATTTTCCAGCTACGTTACTTTAATCAGACACAAAATTCTTGACAAGTCTCCAGGCGTAACTTCGGGTAGTTCCTACCCTACTTTATTTCAAAATTTATGCTATTCCTAATATTCTTTTACTTTCATTTAACACGTTCTTACTTGCATTTATATCTCTATCGCGGATTGTTTTACATTTTAGACATTTAAAGTATAAAAGTGAGAACAAAAGATATAAATTCCAATAATAGTTTATTTTAGTTTATTTAAATTAGTTTTCATGCATTATCCAATTTTACTAAACAGGTATAAAAATGCTACCATAGAAAATGAAGAAACCATAAGAGTAAGCGTCAAATATAACCCACTTATAAAAAACAATGTCTTGGCGTAGTGCCTTAAGACAATCGAGTAACAGAACCCTTATAGGACGTAATCAAGCCTCTGGCTATGCTAATGTTCATAACTTACATGGAACACTCTCGAAAAATAGCTGGAAATAGTGGCGAAGCTTTTGAAAATGGGTCATATTAACAAAATTGCAGGTATTATCAGGAAATAAAACAAATGGACCTTGAAAAACTTATATGGTATTAACTGGATAACCGAAAAAAGGTATAGCAATCTAATTCTTAAAAATACAATTTTTTAAAGCTTCTAACACTATATGAAGGCTAAGTATCTATGTCGCTTCGATAAAAGTATCTACAAAACTAAAGTTTGTATGTTTGCCCCATGCATCAAGATGAATATTAACTGCAGCAAAGGTAGCCATGGCAAATTTCATCATATTGCTTCGGGGACGTGCATCTTCAATAGAATAATTCACGAATAATCTCTTATTGGTGCGTTCCACTGTACGCGAATCATATTTAAACCTTTGATGGAATTTGATCATGTGTCCCTGAAATTAGGACATTATGCAATCTAACTTTTGACAGAAGGTGTCTGTAATACATGATCATGAGGTTATCTATATTATTTTAATTCATTAACCAAAAAATAAAAAATTAGCTAAAGTACTTTCATTACTATTTGTAAATTAAGGAAGCAAAAGGAGGAATGTGAGTTAGTATGAATAAAATTGGGTTCACATTGTTTCTTATAATAATTTTGAGTTTTATGGCATGTAGCACACAGAACGAAGTAGGAACTAATGGTTTAAATGGGGGTATAGGAATAGATATTTTAAGCGAAAATATAGGAAAAACGAAGGAGGTAGTATTTAAAAGTTTAAACCTTAAGGAAGGTAAAAATGTAGAATTATCTGATAAAATGGCTGGTGCATATATTTTAAAAGATGAACAAAAATTTTATGGTGAAGATTTTCTTCTTGCACTTAATTTTGATGCAAATAATGATAAAATGTACGGATTTATGTACATTAAAGATTTTGAAGATAATCTAAAGGATGGATATAATCTTACAAAAAAATTGTACCAAGATTTAACTAAAGAATACGGAGATCCTACAACTTATCCAGAATCGCCGAATAGCATTTCAAAAATTCCAAGTTACGAAGAATTAGCAACTGACAGGATTTCTCATTATATGGAAACATGGAAAGTTAATGATGAAATATCGGTTACATTGGAGATGAAGTATATTCCAGATACAGGGATTCGAATTGCTGTTCAATATGCGGTACTTGTACCAACAACACGAACACGTGGATAAGGAAGTTAGCTTAAAAGAGGCAGAAAATTATTATTTTATGGAACAAATATTCATAAACAAAGCGATAACTGGATCGCTAAACTCCCGGCCATAACAAAACATTGAATAAAAAATCTCCTATCTTACATGAAAGCCTTCCCTGTTCATAGCTTGAAAAACAACAATGATATCCCTACTAAAAAAATAAAGATGGATATATTAATTAATAGCCTTCAAAAGCCAAGGAAGCTCAAAGCTGGTGCGCTTCTTTAGCGCACCAGCTGATACACCTCCTTGTAGGCAATTTTGTTAAGGCCCTATGAAATCACTAACAAATACATAAACACCAACCCCCACAACTGCCCCTGCGGAATCAATCAACACGTCTTTCACCTGCGCACCTCTGCCCGGCACAAACATCTGGTGTATTTCATCAGTAGCAGCGTATACAATACAAATAGCCAAAGCCCAAGCAACAGCTTTAAATGTCGGAACGCCGCTTGCCCTCAGTGCGTTTACAGTTAAAACGCCTAGTACAAGATAGATTGCAAAATGAGCCAATTTTCTAATTAAGTGGTTTAGCGTTGCTATATCCACAGTCAGCTCATCTAAAGGCATAACTCTTTTTGCCAGCTGAATGACAAATAGGGTTACACTTTTGCTCAGGCCATCGGATTCATGTGCAGGTTGAGCCGAAAATAAGAAGATAACCGCCATCCAGGCAAATACAAGAGTCCATGACACCAGTGTGGATATTCTTTTTTTCTTTCCCATCGCATACATTACATTTTCACGCTCAGCTTTTTGCAGAAAAAGCAACTGCCATTTTGACAATTGTGTCATGGACCCGCATCGTTTGAATACACGGCCGATTTATTTCTCATACCCGTTGGGGTTGTTCTTCTGCCAGTTCCACGAATCCCTGCACATGTCCTCAAGGTTTTTCTCTGCCTTCCAGCCCAGTTCCTTATGCGCCTTTGTGGGATCAGCATAGCATTTGTCTACGTCCCCAGGCCTTCTACCGGTAATGACATAGGGTATCTTTACGCCGTTAACCCTCTCAAAGGTCTTAACCACGTCAAGCACGCTGTACCCCATGCCCGTTCCCAGATTGTATACCTCCACACCATTGTCCTTCATCACCTTCTCCAGTGCCTTCAGGTGCCCTCTGGCCAAATCCACCACATGGATGTAATCCCTTACACCTGTACCATCGTGGGTATCGTAATCGTTGCCAAATACATACAGCTTTTCTCGCTTTCCTACAGCCACCTGGGTTATATAGGGCATCAAGTTGTTTGGTATGCCGTTGGGGTCCTCCCCTATCCTGCCGCTTTCATGAGCACCTATCGGGTTAAAATATCTCAGCAGAATAATACCCCACTCGTTATCCGCAACATACACATCTCTCAAAATCTCCTCTATCATGTACTTGGTACGCCCATATGGATTGGTGGGGCAAAGCGGGAAATCCTCCTTTATGGGGACGCTTTCGGGCTTGCCGTATACAGTGGCAGAGGAGCTGAAGACTACTTTTTTGACGCCATGCTTCTGCATGACCTCGCACAATATAATGGTACCCGTGATGTTATTGTAATAGTATTTAAGCGGTATGGCCACCGACTCACCAACGGCCTTAAGCCCTGCAAAGTGTATGACGGCTTGAATGTCGTTCTCCGAAAACACCTTGTCAAGCCCGTCTCTGTCCAGAAGGTCAACGGCATATACCTTGAAATCCTTGCCGGTTATCTCCTTTACACGCCTCAACGCTTCGGGTTTGCTGTTGGAGAAGTTATCCACAACAACGATGTCATAGCCTGCGTCCAACAGCTCCACGCAGGTATGGCTTCCAATATACCCTGCACCACCTGTTACGAGTATAGACATGTTATCCCTCCTCTTGTATTTGCAATGCAATTTAGTTGAAAATTAAAGCAAAATAGCAAATTTACACACTACTGTCAACTTACGAGATAATGACTTTTATGGGAAATCTAATGCTGGCTGCCTAATGGGACCCAAATCCGTCCTATACTTTCTTTTCCATCACCGAAAAATATTCTATCATATTTTTTCGGATAATTCATCTTCATTAAGATGGAATTTTTTAGCTGAAATAGGATAAAATTCAATTAAAACATATCCTTCCAAAGCATTTCAGTCATCTATTAATGCAATTTTAAAATGGTTACTGCAAAACACCACTACTTGCTCAAATACCACTCCTCGATGTTTCTGTATATATTGAGCTCCCCAGGGGCCTTGACGCCGTAAACCCTGTTGCTGGTCATAAGGGAAGCGGTTTGAAAATACAGGCTGACCACAGGCAGCTGCTCGACCAGGTGCTTTTGTATGCGGCTATAAAGCTCAATAAGCTTGGCATCTTCATAAGTCAAAGCCGCCTCATCGAGCAACTTGTCAAGTTCTTCATTGCGGTATCTCATAAAATTATTGAGACCATTCCCTATCTCCCCTGAATGAAACATGAACCTAAGTTCCGGAAATATGTCCAGATAATAGCCGGTCAATACCGCTTCAAACCGGCCACTTTTCAACCTTTCGGTTAGCTCCTCCCAGGGGAGGATTTCTATCTCCACTGCAATGCCCACCCGTTTTAGCTGTTCAGCAATTATTTCCAAGGCATCCTTCCTCAAGATATTTTCAGAGTTTGTTAGAATAGAAAATCTAAGCTCAACTTTTTGAGACCCGATCATTTTGTGCCTGACCCAATTATCCTCCTGCTGACTTTGTGCCAAACCGTTTTCAGCAGCCTCATCTTGCAACACTTGGCCTTCATCGGTCTGCTCCTGTGCATTTTCGGCAGCCTCCTCTTCCAGCATCTGCCCTTCCTCAATCCGCTCCTGTGTATTTTGAGCATTGGACCCATTACTGGCGGTTTGATCTGTCTTGCCAAGCACCCAGCCCGCTTGCTCGAGCAGTTCAATTGCCTTATCAGGGTCGTAATCATATATCCTGTAACTGCTATCGTAAAGCCATGAATCGGAAGGAATGGGAACATCCACAGCTTCCGCATTGTTCAAATATACCTTGAAAATGATATCCTTTCTATCCAGAGCATAGGCAATGGCTTTCCTAACGCTAACATCGCTCAATACCGGGTGGCTCATGTTAAACGCCAAAAATTCGTAATTGCGCGTGAGATATCGGTGGACCTTCGCATCCTCTTCCCTCGGATAGGGATTAATTACAGTAGCCATAATATTCATCAAGTCTATCTCTCGGTCATGGAAGGCCTGCCTTACCTGCATCTCATCATGATAAATCCGGGCCAGTATGGCATCGATATAAGGCTGTTTCCCCCAATATTTTTCGTTTCTCACCAACCTGATTTGCCTAAGCCCATTCCCCCTCTCCTCCCGCTCAATTCCTCCCTCATCTACCTTGTAAGGCCCTGTTCCTACTGGCAGGAAACTCATGTCCTGCCTGTGCTGCAGCATAAACTCATCGGATTGATACACCCATTTAGGAAGCACGGGGAAGGTCATAATATCCAGCATGTTGTTTACAGGTTGAGATAGATACACGTTCACCGTATAGGGATCAAAGGGGTCTGTTTCAATCTTTTGTATACTTGCGTTGCCGGCGATGCCCTTTTGATAAAACGACCCAAGGCGTCCTCCCTGCAATGCCAAAAAGGTAAACACCACGTCATCCCCGGTGAGCGGCCGTCCATCATGAAACACCACATTTTTTCGCAAATGAAAACGCCATAGTTTTCCGTCATCTTCCACATCCCATGATTCAGCCAAGCAGGGTTGAGGCTTCATATTCTCATCGTATTCAAACAGCCCTTCAAATATCAAACCAAAAAAATTAATCATATCCCTGGATTTGGTAAACAAAGGATTAAGCGTATCAGGTGATGGTATGGGCACCACCAACTCGCCCCCCTTTTGGGGCTCAGGAGTTTGAGCCTCTTCCCCCTCAGTTTCACCCATGTCGATATCCTGTTCTACGATATGCGGTGCCTCTACAATTTGACATGCTGTCAAAGTCAATATATAGATGACCAACGATATCAAAGCAAGCCCTTTCTTCATACGCTTCCCAATCCCTCTCATCAATAGACATCATGTATGCGATATAGCTGTTTGTATTTATCGTAAGCGCTCCATACCCTGGCCACAAAATCCCGTGTCTCTTTAAAAGGGATATTATCCAACCCTTTCCCGTCTTTGCTGTACCTGGGATCTTGTAGCCATCTCTCGACATTGCCACTGCCGCCATTATACGCTGCAAGAGCCAGATCTAAATTCCCTTTGAAGTGATTGCGAAGCCTATCAAGATACCAGCACCCTATCCGTATATTCACCGCTGGATCATAAAGGCTGTCATCGCTGTATCCTTCGATACCCAGCCTTTCTGCCGCCCACCGTCCAGTAGAGGGAATGACCTGCATGAGCCCTCTTGCCCCTTTGTGTGACGTTGCAGCCTCGTTAAATTTGCTTTCAACCCATATCACTGCACACACCAGATATGGATCCAGCCTATATTCACTCGCATACTGAAGTATCAAGCCCTCGTATTTTAAGGGATACATCCTCCTCTGAACCCAACCGTACACCAACGCCACGCACAGTATAAATAATGCCAGTATGATGATGAGCACAAATTTAAAGGTCAAAGTTCTGCCCATAGCTGCTCCACCTGCTTCCGGGTATGCTCCAGGCCATGCGAATTATCTATTATTCTGTCAGCATACCGCCTCTTTATATCCTGATCCATCTGGCTGTTTATCCGGTTTAAAGCCTGCTGGCGCGTCAACCCGTTCCGCTTCATAAGCCTTTCTATCTGAGTTTCCCTGTCGGCCACAACCAGCCATACCTCATCTACCATATCGCACCATCCGGCCTCAATCAGCAGCGCAGCATCCACCACAACGGCCTTATAGCCGCCCCTGGACTTTAACCTATCTATTTCGGATAGCACCTGATGCTGAATTGCCGGATGCGTAATGGAGTTAAGTTTTTTTAAAGCTTCGGGGTTGGCAAACACCAGCTCTCCCAATTTTTTTCTGTCAATCTCGCCATCGGGCAGCAAATACTGATCCCCAAAGGTTTCCTTTATCCTCTGCCACACAGGCGTTCCCTTTTTCATTATTTCCCTGGCAACCATATCAGCATCTATGACTGCAGCTCCCAAATCTGCGAGCATCCTGGATACCGTGGACTTGCCACAGGCTATCCCGCCGGTTAGTCCAATTACCTTCATAGCTCCCCCTGCTTTTCATCATGATCATATCATATCAACTTAGATTAATTCCTTCACAATCATTTCGTTACACCATAACAATATCATTACTATTTAAAAATTCCTCATGCCATGACCGCAGCAATGTCAAATTTCTATATCATACCAAGTTATTATATCCTATTTAGCGTCATACCAGCTCCTGCCCACTCCTACATCCACTACCAGCGGAACCGAGAGCTTTACGGCATTCTCCATGCACCGCACCACCAAATCCTTTACCTCCTCCAATTCGGGCCTATAGGTGTCTATGATCAGCTCATCGTGCACCTGCAAAATCAGCTTTGACTTTAGGTTCCGCCTCTTCAATTCAGCATACACGTCATTCATGGCCTTTTTTATTATATCAGCCGCGCTGCCCTGTATGGGCGTATTCATGGCCAACCGCTCGCCCTGCGAACGAATGTTGAAGTTTCGGGACTTGAGCTCGGGTAAATACCTACGCCGGTTCATCAGCGTGGTCACGTAGCCCTGCTTTTTGGCGATTTCCACTATCCGCTCCATATATTCCTTCACCTTTGGATAGCGGGCAAAGTAACTGTCTATATACTCCCTGGCCTGCTTACGGCTTATTCCCAAGCTCTTTGCTAGACCGTAATCGCTGATACCGTACACAATCCCAAAGTTAACCGCCTTTGCGCTGCTACGCTGCTCGGGAGTGACCTTGTCGATTGGCACGCCAAATATCTCGGAAGCGGTTCGCAGGTGTATATCCTGATTGTTTCTAAAAGCGTCGATAAAAGTAGGATCTCCTGACATATGCGCCAGTACCCGCAACTCAATCTGCGAGTAATCGGCGTCCACCAGGACATAATCCTCTCCGCTGGCAACAAACACTTTACGTATTCTACGCCCCATCTCAAGCTTAACAGGGATATTCTGCAAATTGGGCTCTGCGCTGCTGATCCTGCCGGTAGCTGTCACCGTTTGATTAAAGCTGGAATGGATCCTTCCATCCCCGGGGTCGATGACGCTCAAAAGCCCGTCTATATAGGTAGATTTAAGCTTCATCACCTGGCGATACTCGATGATTTTCTCCACCAACTCATGATACGGGCGCAGCTGTTCCAACACCTCGATATCGGTGGAATACCCCGTCTTGCTCTTTTTTATGACCGGTAGCCCCAACTTTTCAAACAGCACACTGCCCAGCTGTCTTGGCGAATTTATGTTGAACTCCTCCCCCGCCAGGGCATATATTTCCCGGGTAAGGCTTGATAGCTCGGCGGAAAACTCCTCTCCCAGCTGCTCCAGCATTCTTTTGTCCACTTTAAACCCCGTAATCTCCATATCGGCCAACACGTTTATAAGCGGATGCTCAATCTCCTCGTAGAGATAGAGCATCTCGGTCTCCTTGAGCTTGTCGCGCATATGGTCCGCCAGCAAGTATAGGTCAGCCGCATCGGCATCATCGACGTCTAGGTCAGCATACTCATAAAGCAGCTGGCTCAAATCGTAGCGATTTTTTGCTGGGTCCAACAGATAAGCCGCTATGAACACATCGAATTCAAGCCCTTCCACATGAATGCCGCATCTGTGGGCCTCCAAAATTAACCTCTTGCCATCGTGTACGATCTTCCGCACCTCTTGCCTTTCCAAAATGGGTTTTAACTCTATAAATATATCTTGCAGGTTTAACCCTTGGGACAGCAAATCGTTTTTTACTTTTATCCTGTACACCCTGCCTGGATTATCAGCAATGGTTACACAGCCATCAGTTACCAATATGGCCAGCCTGCTGCTCTTGATGAGATTTTCCACCTGCTGTCGCAACTCTTCCCCCGTGTTAACCTCTATCACGTTTTTTTCACGAACAGACGTTTTAACCGAAACCCTGCTCTCTGGCTGTATACCGAGCTTCTTAATTATGCTGTGAAACTCCAACTCTTCCAGGAATTCCAACAGTTCTCTCGAGTGCGGTATCTCATAACAGCGATCCTCCAGCTTTATATCCACCGGTGCATCCTGCATAATGGTGGCCAACCTTTTGCTCAGCATGGCCTGCTCCCGGTACTTGATTAACGCCTCCTTAAGCTTTTGACCGCTTATCTTATCGGCGTTATCCAAAACCTGCTCAACAGTATGATACTGGTGCAGTAGTTTAAGAGCCGTCTTTTCGCCTATACCTGGAACACCGGGTATGTTATCGGAACTATCACCCATCAAGGCCTTTAAATCTATGATTTGAGCAGGAGTCAAGCCATACTCGTTCTTTATCCCTTCAACATCAAAAACCCGTACATCTGATATACCCTTTTTTGTCATAATAACCCTCACTTCGGGGGAAACCAGCTGAAGGGCGTCCCTGTCGCCGGTGACCAGATAAGCCTCCCATCCCCTTTCCCTGGCCAAACGCGCAAAAGTCCCTAGGATATCATCTGCCTCATAGCCCTCGACTTCGTATATGGCTATTCCCATAAGCTGCAACATCCTCTTGAGGAGGTCAAACTGGGGAATGAGCTCCTCAGGTGTTTTTTGCCTTGTGGCCTTGTACTCGGTATAGGCCTCATGGCGGAAGGTGGGCCCCTTCTTGTCAAATGCCACCCCCAGATAGTCAGGCTTATAATCCTCTATTAGCCTTAAAAGCATATTGGTAAAGCCATACACGGCATTGGTAGGCACGCCCTTTTTATTTGTCAACATAGGAAGGGCATAAAACGCACGGTGCATCAAGCTGTTTCCATCTATTATCATCACTCGCGGTCGTCCCATGAAAATCTCTCCTTAAAACTTGGCATTTATCGAGCCAGCAGCCATTCATTGCTTATATTACCTGACATTTAGACTTTATCATATCCACCATCAAAATTCAATCAGCCTTTTTCATTAACATATATTTCCTATGAATTGCTTTGCTTTTATTGTCAACCATAGTGACTATTGCTTAATATTGATGTCTTTTAACGTGTATTATATATGACGGATCAATATATAATTTACATAAAATTTATAATTAAAGGAACAGCGCTACAAAAGAAAAATTTTAGCCTTTCACCAATAAAATTACCATAATTTTTATAATGACAAATATGTTACGATTATGTTAAAATGTATTACAGATATATAAAATATATTAAAAATTGGAGGTCATAGTTATGAAAAAACGTATTTCCGCAATTTTATTGGGTATCTTCCTAATAGGGTTGCTGCTCACAGCAGGACAAGCATCGCCGCAGACAGCAGTACTGGCAGCAGCTGAAAAAGCATGCCCCGCCAAAGTAATGGTCACGGCGAACAACCTGAATGTAAGGGCAAACAGCAACACACAGTCGTCTATAATAGATGTTCTGAAGAATAACCAGGTAGTTAATGTACTGGGTCAGAAGGGCAACTGGTATATAATAAAGACCGATAACGGAGAAATTGGATCGATCCTTAAGTGGTTTACAAGGCCTGTGGAACAGCAGCCTGCACCACAGCAGCCTGCACCACAGCAGCCTGCTCCACAGCAACCCGCTCCGCAGCAGCCTGAACCTCAACAGCCTGTTCCGCAGGAGCCTTCAAACCAGCTAAGCTATGAGCAGTCAAGAATGTTGGAGCTGGTCAATGCCGAGCGAACAAAAGCAGGCCTCAAACCCCTTACATGGGATGCTGACCTGGCCAGAGTGGCCAACATCAAGGCCAAGGATATGGTTGACAACAACTACTTCAGCCATACCTCACCAACTTACGGCAGTCCGTTTGAAATGATGAGGAAATTTGGCATACAATACAGGACTGCAGGCGAAAACCTGGCGGGCTATCCCTCTGTGGAAGGGGCACACAACGGCCTCATGAACTCGGAAGGGCATAGGAAGAACATCTTAAACCCCAGCTTCACGCATATAGGCATAGGGGTTCAAAAGAGCCCGAGATACGGTTATGTGTTCGTCCAAATGTTTGTCGGCAGATAACCGGATAATCAACAAAAGCGGTATCTACATGATACCGCTTTTTTATATTTTTAATATTCCCTCGCCCAAGAAAATTTCATCCCCCAAAAAGAACGAGAAGATAGCAGATAGCTAAGGCCAAAAAGCAGAAAATCGGCTACACCCTTTATATGAAATCGCTATTTCCCCAATCAGCGGTTTATCCTTCATACAACTGCATGTAGTGGTTCTATCAATTCCCTCTTAGCAAAAATCCTGGCCAGTTCCATATTGGGCACAATGGACGGTGGTAGTTTGCGGATTATTTTGGTATAATAATTTTTGAGGCGCTCATCTACAACTAAATCAATGAGGCGGGAGGAATGTAATATGGATAGACAACAGGTGCTAGACTTCTTCTTTAAAAGAAGGAGCATCCGGAAGTACAAGGATATGGATGTAAACCAGGAAGACATCGACATCATCCTGAGAGCGGCCATGTCAGCTCCATCCGCAGGGAATCAGCAGCCCTGGCATTTCATAGTAGTAGACGACCGCCAAAAGATGAAGGAGATCACCAAATACCACCCCTATTCTTCAATGCTCAACACGGCACCCAAGTGCATCATCGTAGCAGGGGATGTGTCTTCGCAAAGATACGAAGGCTACTGGGTACAGGACTGTGCAGCTGCCACACAGAACATGCTGCTGGCCATAGCGCAGCTAGGGCTGGGCGGAGTATGGCTGGGCGTCCATCCAAGGAAGGAACGTGAGGAAGCGATCCGCAAGATATTCAACATCCCTGACCATATTGTGCCCTTCGCTATCGTGGCAATTGGCGTACCGGATGAGGAAAAAGGTCCATCCGACAGATACAATCCTGAAAGAGTACATATGAATAGGTGGTAAAAGCAATGAGAGTTTTCATCGCCATTGAGTTTGAACAGCATATAAAGGATTACCTAAATAAAATCCAGAAACAGGTAATGAGCTACAGCACCGATGGAAACTTTTCAAGGCCGGAAAATTTCCACCTAACGCTCAAATTCATAGGAGAGGTACAGCCGTCTTTTTTGGGCAGCATTACTGCAGCGATGGCACAATCGGTCCATGGCATAAAGCCTTTTAAGCTTCGCCTACACAATCTTGGGAACTTCCCTCGGGGAAATAAGATGATCATATGGATGGGAGTGGGCGGAGAGCTGGATGTGCTAAACCTGCTGTTTAACCAGCTGGAAACATCGCTGGGCAGCATAGGCATTGCTAAAGACACAAGGGGATATTCGCCCCATATTACCCTGGGCAGGGAGGTGCGCCTGGCAGTGCCCTTCTCAAAAGTTGCCAGCGCTGTTGCAATAGACCACCAGCAACAGATAATCGAGGTGCACAAAATATCCCTCATGGAAAGCAAAAGAGAAGAAGGCCGCCTTATGTACATCCCCCTCCACAGACAACCGTTGGCCGATTAATCCCAGCCAGCAGGTGCTATTGCAACAACAAATGCGCCAGCTTCCCTCACCCCTTTTAAGCTTTTCAAGTTTACCAGCGTCCACCCACTTCATCATCTATTACTGATAATTCAATCATTCCACTAGTCTTCTAATTATTTAAATACAACCGACTTTTTACATTTCCAAGTATACCATGAATAATGGTATTTTCTACAATAGACTGTAAAGTGATCTCAGAAATTGAACACTGCTGTATATACTCTGGAACATCGACCAACAGTTGAATACGATTCTGAAAAAGTACATTTTGTATAAAAGTACATTTTGTATATACATATAGCTTTGTACTAACTCTAATTCTTCCGCTATAGAAACAACATCACCACTACGGCTTAAAAACCCACTTGACTCAAAAGCCCACCCTGGGTATTTCCTTAGGCGGCTGGTCATAATTTGCCCGCCTGCCATCGGCTGCCTCATACAAAATCCTGTTAGTCTGCATAATCCCCTCGATGAATTCATGATAAGGCCTTTGACAGATGTCTACACACCCTATCTGAAAGTTTTCACCATCGAATCGTCCCAAAGCCGCCTGATCATTCAGGGTAAAGTGGTGTGCTCCCACAAAATACTTGCTGATAGCAGCAGTTTCCATATAATAGCGGTAGGCTTTTCCGCGTTCTTGTTGCGAAGCAACCCCGCGTATTCCCGTGGCTGGCAATCCCCGATCCAAAGCGCCATGGTGGAATTCACCTATCATCACCGGCATTCCTGTAATTTTACCTATCTGCTCGATGTCCTCATAGGGAGTAATCTTATAACAATTAATAGAAAACACATCAAAATTTTCATAGCCTGCCAGTAGGTTCTCATTGGCAATATAAGCGTACCGCATACCGAGATTCATGTGGTGTGGATCTACCCTCTTGCAAGCAACGCTGGGAATCTCCACATATGCCTTGATCATCATTTTTGAAAACTCATTCAGGTCCTCTGACGCCTTTTTGGATAGCTTTGATGCACGCTTAACGCCTTTCCTAAGTTCGCCAAAACTGTGCAATGCAAGATTCCAAGCCCGATTGAATTTTTCAATATCACCGTCATACCGTGTTGACAAGAATTTTATTAGAACCTCCTTTGAGGCCAAATCCTGCTCATTCTCCAGCAGCTCTTCAGCAATATTCAAATCGTGGATAAAAGCCCATTGTGGTTCATTCCTTAAGAAACATCCTTTGAGAGTTTAAAGCCTCAAGGGGGAATGATAGTCTAGTCTTAAGTCTTGGAAACAGTCCAAGGGTTACAGTCAAATTAGGTTGATCGCCAGGATTTCCCTTAGCCCAAAATTCCAAGGTCACCCCCATCACATAATCCTCGTGGTTGATAGCATCAAAAACTATGTACTTAGCATCCCTCCAGTCAACACCCCCCCAAACTGCCAGGTATACCCTCTACCTTAAGCTTTCCTCCTTCGCTATTGCAAATAAGATAGACTTCTCCGCTTTGTCCATTCTCAACCCTGCAATTGATAGGAGTAAACTTACTTAAGTCTAACATCTTCATCAAAAATACCACTCCCCTTCTTTTGATTTCACATTTTCATAACTTAGCCCCGCTTTTATAACCACATCCTACTTCTCTTTTTGCAGACTTAATCTACCACTGAATCGTGAGTCATAAGTGTACTCTAAATTAACTGAGTCTAAAAATTTTTACCGTGTGAGCAGACACACAATTCTGCCCACACGGCAAAAACATACCATTTAATGCACATTCATTTATTTAACGATTCATTACTTAGTTAAGACAGTGCCAAAGTACCTGACATTATTTTGCATACCTTCCCTTTTTCAAGACAGTACCAAAGCGCTTGACATTATCTTGATACTTCTTGTCATATGTTTCCTCTATCTGAGGCATTCCATTTTGATCACAGAACTTGATAATGTCTTCGTATACCTTTTCTGCCTCTACTGGGGATTTTGCCATGATCACTTTTGGATAATTCGCCTTTATATAGTCTTCGCACAAAGTCCTCTGAATACCCAAATCGCTCTGTGGGTCGATGGTCTCGCCAATGCCTACAAACTCGTCACTTAACAGCTTGGTTGGCGTCAAGATATGTGCCTGCATTGAAACTACCCAGTTTCTCTTTTCCTCTGGCAGCTTATCATTTACTGCAAACTTGATGGTATCAACATGGTCGCTGTGTCCTGGCATCATCCAGAACCAAAGCCCCAAACGATCACGCTCTTCGGCCGTCAATTCACCTTCAGCCTTCTTCAATATGGGTAACCCCTGGTCGTCTAAGGTATCCCACAACTGTCCCGGTGGGCCATACATTTGGATTATCGCAGCTTCCCTCGTTAAGAAATAGCTCCGTTGAAGTGCCAAATATCCTTGTGAATCAACAGCATCAATCCCGCGAAATCGTTTTAGAAAAACCGAAAAATACATTTTACGGAAAAACAAAAAATTGTTTTACTTTGAGTTTAAAATTATCATGAAATTTTTTACTACAATGATAATAGCATATTTAATGAAAAATATAAATACAAAATTGCAGAAAAATAAAAAGGGCTTAAAGCCCTTTTTATATATAGTTTAAACCATTCGGCCAAGGTAAAGGCAGTGGGAAAACCTGGTCCCATGGCTGACCATAAGACGGTCGATTGAACCCAGTAAACAGAAATTCTGCCAGCTTTGCGGCATCATCAACCACTCTGTTTGGTAATTCAGCTAAAGAGGAAGGAAGTACACCCTCATCCCAAGCTTCCTCAATGATAGGATATATCTCCTTCCATAAGCTTTCCTTATTAACGATTCTCAAGGTGGTACCGGGATAATATGATGAAACCCCATTTAATCCTGCTGAATTCAAGATTGATACAAGACCCCTATCATATGCGGGTACCTCCAATATCACCTGTTCCATTTCCCTGTCATGCAATAGCTTATCAATAAGCCAAACAACAACCATTCTTTCCCCGGCATACTCCACCACTTTAAATGCCCCGGGTTTCCTCTCGTACCCTATAAGATAGGCAAGGCCTACATTTTCCTCAGCAAAAGCCACTGCCGCAGTTAAAGCTGGAACGGGGGGATGGACCATGGGAACCGCTTCAAGCAGCATAGGAAATTCCCGCTTGGTTCGCTGATACCTTACCGGCTCTCGCTTATATATATCAAAAAGAACATCTGCTCTATCTGCGTCTTCAGAGATATGGTACCGGATTCCTTCAAAATTTTCACATGAGAATTTACCCTTTTCTAATACAAACGTAAATGCCTCACCTATCTCTACACAGGAATTCCTCTTGTACAAGCCTCTGGTACCAGATATACTGACCAACCCTATACCTTCCTCACCCAGGCTCCTGAACACCTCATGAAGAAGTCTGGTTCCAATCCCTCTCCCCTGGTAGTCCGGATGGGTACATACCGCACCCATGTTGGCCATACTGACTTTATGGCCATATACCACGGCTGTATTCTTCTTTATACCGATGTGTGCTACAATCCTTCCATCGTCAACAGCCACATAAAGATTAGGAGCGTTTTCTACACATATAAAAGTAGGAAACTGCCTGCCCATAGTGGGCTCTAACCCGCTGGACGTACGAAAAACATAGTTAACCAACTCTAGAATTTGTTCCACGTCTTCCGGCCTGGCCGGGCGAAAATCCACCATAATCCTTCCCCCCTCGAAAAGAAATAATCAAGCGTAAGGCTTCCTTTCGAAGCCATTTATTTATTCCTTCTTAAACCTCTCAACGAAATCGGGAGCAATCTGCTTGAGCATATCCTCCAGCTCGCCATCGGACATAACAGTGGTGCGTCCCTGTGCATACTCCTTATCCACCAGTTCCTTGAGCTTGATCACCACCGGATCCCTTTTATCTATGGCATTTTCCCCTTCCAGCCCAAAGTAAGAATTGATCCAATGGGCAATCCCGGCCAAGCCAGAATGCTGACTTACAGCCACCCTGGGCGGCCTCTTAAGTATCTTACCCGTGTCAAATATGTTGTATATCTCCTCATCCTTCAAAAGGCCATCGGCATGAATCCCCGCCTGGGTTACGTTGAAATTCCTGCCCACAAACGGCGTATTAGGCGGTATCTCATAGCCTATTTCTTTCTCAAAGTATTCGGCAATCTCGGTAATAACCGACAGGTCCATGCCATTGGTGTCGCCCCTTAAAGCCACATATTCTATAACCATGGCCTCAAGAGGACAGTTTCCGGTACGCTCGCCTATGCCCAGCATGGTACAGTTGACCGCCGAAGCGCCATACAGCCAGGCAGTAGCAGAGTTGGTGACCGCCTTGTAAAAGTCATTGTGTCCATGCCACTCAATCAGCTCGCTGGGTATGCCCGCAAAGTGTCTCAAACCATATATTATACCCGGCACGCTCCTGGGCAGCGCAACACCCGGATAAGACACGCCATACCCCAAAGTATCACATGCACGAATCTTTATAGGTATCCCGGATTCATCCATCAGCTTCTTAAGCTCAATGGCAAATGGAACCACAAAGCCGTAAAAATCAGCCCGCGTAATATCTTCAAAGTGGCAGCGAGGCCTGATACCGTATTCCAGCGCCATCTTTACCACCGACAGATACATATCCATGGCCTGCTTACGAGTCATGTTGAGCTTTTTGAATATGTGGTAATCCGAACAGCTCACCAGAATGCCGGTCTCTCTTACCCCCATCTCCTTTACCAGCTCAAAATCCTTTTTGGAAGCGCGTATCCAGCTGGTAACCTCGGGATACTGATACCCTCGCTCCATACACTTGCGCACTGCTTCCTTATCCTTATCGGTGTACAGGAAAAATTCGCTCTGGCGAATAACGCCATTGGGCCCCGAAAGCTTGTGTAGCAAATCAAACAGGTCCACAATCTGCTTCACCGTAAAGGGTGCTCTTGCCTGCTGTCCATCCCTAAAGGTGGTGTCGGTGATCCATATTTCATCAGGTACATGCATCGGCACAAGACGATGATTAAACGGTATTCTGGGTATGCTGTCATACGGGAACAGATGCCTATAAAGATTTGGCTCCTTTACGTCCTGAAGCGAATATTTACATGCCGACTGCTCCAACGTATTCGTCCTCTTGCTGAATTCCAGCACCTCAACATCTCCTCCTCCCAAATAAGTCTCCAGGCTTTCTTGACGTCTTTTAAGTCGGCTATATTTCAACAACCTGCTATATCTTTCAATTGTGTTCATGTAAAAAATTCAATAAATTATTTTTCAACAAAAAAACATTGAAACACAGGGTCGATGTACTTTCGGGCCGGCACATCTTCAGTTATTTGTGTATAATTGTATACAGTTATACACGTATTTGTCAAGCTCTTAATTGTAAAAATTGAAAAATTATTAAGAATACGATTTATAATCGGACCTTATGGAAATTGCTTCTACGAAATATCCTGTTCCCAGCATTATAATCAAACAGCACGTAAGTGATGGAAGGAGGATAAACGCCGCTTTTTACGCCTTCCACAACATCGTATTCGAACACCTCTATATGAGCCATACGGGATATCTGCCTGGGCGTATACCCTTTAAGGTGCGGCATAAATTTTAGCACATTTTCTTCGCTTTTGAAAAAAGAATCAACAGCCTTACTCAGGCCCGGTATCTGGGGCGGCTCCAAACCTTCAGGATACCTGCTGGGCTTCTCCTGGCTTACCCAGTCAAACCGCATGATATTTCTCAAAAGCCTGTGATCCACGTTATCCAGCGTAAGTCCATACTCAAGCAATATCTCATAAAGGCGTATCTGGCTATATGAAAGCCCTTCATAGCCCTTTTCCTTCCAGAAAGCCATAAACCTTTCAAAAAATTCGAATGGATTGTCATCATGGCAACTGATCAGGTATTCAAGAGTATATTTAAAGCGACCGGAGTTGTAATACTTCTCAACCAGATCCTCTATCATCTCAAGCTTTGCGATTTCATCGTAAGTTATGTGGTTATTCTTAAGCACCTTATATGGCGGATACTGCGTATATTCGTAACCATATTGTTCAGCCTTCAGCCTGAGACCCGAACCCTTGAGTAACTTCAAAAATCCCAACTGGATCCTGTTGGGTCGCAAAAAATACACGTCATTAAATGAGCGTTTAAAGGAGGCATAATCCTCTTCAGGCAATCCGGCTATTAAATCCAGATGGAGATGTATGTTCCCGCTATCACGCAGCCGTGCAACCGCCCTGGCCAAAGCGTCAAAATCCATCTTCCTTTGAATCTCATGTATTGTGTCGGGATTTGTGGACTGCACCCCTATTTCAAATTGAAAAAGTCCGGGAGGCGCCTGCCTCAATATATCCAGCATCTCATCGTCTATCAAATCCCCCGCCATCTCAAAATGAAAGTTGGTTTGCCCACCGAGCGAAATGAGGGTCTTAAATATATGCTTTGCCCTCACCGGATTACAGTTGAACGTCCTGTCAACCAGCTTGACCTGCGGTATACCTGCCTTTACAAATAGCGCAAGCTCCCTTTCCACCCGCTCAAGCGAAAAATACCTCACACCCGGAATGGTTGAAGAAAGACAGTACTGACAGTTAAAGGGACAGCCCCTTGAAGTTTCGTAATAGAGGACCTTGTTTTCAAGCCCCGCAAAGCCATCCTGATACGGAAATGGAATCATATCCAAATCCTGTATCAAAGGCCTGGCCGGATTGACGACTATGTCCCTACCATGGCGGTAGACCAGACCCTTTACCTGTGCCGGATTCCCCTTGTCCTCAAGGATATGCAGCAGCTCATGGAAGGTCTCCTCTCCCTCTCCCGCAACGATATAATCAACCGCAGGATTATCCCTCATGACATCCTCGGCATCAAAGGCAACCTCGGGACCCCCAAGTACAATCACACACCGGTCCATCACCCTTTTTAATGTATCGGCCACCATCAATACTTCTCTAATATTCCAGATATAACATGAAAAGGCCACCACATCAGGCCTTGCAAGATAAATCTCCCTGATTATCCTCTCTATATGATCATTTATAGAAAACTCGAGGAGATCCATCGAATGCTCTTTGCCACAGTACGCTTTCAGATACCTCAAAGCCAGGTTGCTGTGAATAAATTTCGAATTGATTGCAACTAAAAGCACCTTCATGACTGGCTCCTCCATTTTCTTTTTATCGGATCCGTGACAAATCCTTGATACTTCTAGTTAGAATCACCAAACCACCCACTATGATGTTCAAATAATAGGTCATAAACCTCCACAGTAGCATGGCAACAAATATCAAATGCCCGGGGAAAAACCGTTGAAAGAACAGATAAAACCCGCCTTCAGAGGCTCCCATGGCACCCGGAGCTGGGAAATAGGATACCGCCAGATACAAAAAGGATTGAACAAATATCATATCCATCCACGCACTGTCCTTCAAACCAAACGCCCTGTAGATAAAAAACGTAACGCTGAAATAAAAGATGAGCTGCATAGCCGTCATAACGGCCATCAGAGCCATGCCTTTGTAGTTTCCCCGGAACATGCACAGGCTCCTGTGAAAGTCTTCCACAGCCGCTTCCATTCGTGCCTTCCACTTCTCTAAATCCCTCACTATACGCACGCGGTGAAAAAATTTCAATACAGACAATACTATTTTTCTTATAAAACCGCGATTGAGCGAGAGAGAATATATGAAAAACACTGCTCCCGCATTGATCACAAACCCAATTAAAGATATCCAAACCACTACAAAAGGATATGAAAATATCAAACTAGCCTTAAATATAAAGGCTATCGCACAGAATATTGACAAAACCACCTGGTAGACCAGGTATTTAATTATGAGAGCCGAGGTGGAATAACCGGCCGGGATGCCAAATCGGGACATATAATACACCTGCGCAGGTTGCCCACCACTGGCAAAGGGCGTAACGGCATTGTAATATTGACCTATTAAGGCAACCTCCATACAGCCCTTAAAACGCCTGGGTTCAAAAATAGCAGCCAGCGAATATCTGAGTATTAGAGCATCCATAACCCAGAACATCAGCATGCACGCCGCTGCCCCGGCAAGCCAGTGCAGTTTAAGCGTGTTAAACGCACGGCCTATATCCTTAAGGTTGGGATCCAAAAGCCCTATAACTGCAATAATTATGATATTTACTGAAATATAAAAAAGAATTGCGTACTTTTTCTTGTCCATATTCTCTCCTTAAATTATTAATATCCTTACTTCCCATATTGCATACATCAAGCCAAATACCAGTTGCATAAAACAAAAACACACTGGCGGCTCCATCATTGTCTCTATTATACTATACTCCAAAGAATACCGCAAACTGAAGACAGTATACACCACCATGGCCTGATAAAATCACATAAAAGCCGCGGCATACAAGACCGCGGCTTCTTACCCCTGTGATACTGCTTGTTCTCGATCAAAATATTTCTATCGATGAAAAGGATTCGATTTATCTCCTTACACATTCCTTAACGCATTCGGCGCCCCTCTTTAAAGCCTCCTCATTTAACGGAATGAGGTGCTCTTTGGAAGGCCCCAGCGCCTTTCTCAAAGACTCTATGACAGATGCCGGCGATACGACACCCGTCTTTGCTAAAAAACTTCCCAACACTACCATATTGGCCACACGGCTATTTCCCAGCTGATCCGCAATCTCATTTGCGGGTATATAGCAAACCTCTATATCATCTCTGGAGGCTTTTTTATCTATCAGCGAACTGTTAACCAATAGCAGGCCTCCCTTCATGACAGCACTTTCAAACCTCTCCAGCGATGGCCTGTTCATCACCATAACCGTCGTTGCCTCGGTCACAATTGGCGACGCCACCGGCTCATCAGATATGATGACGTTGCAGTTGGCCGTGCCGCCGCGCATCTCGGGGCCATATGAAGGAAGCCATGACACATTCTTGCCTTCCAGCATGCCAGCATAGGCCAGGAGCTGTCCCATCAGCATAATCCCCTGCCCGCCAAATCCTGCAATGATAATCTGGTGGGTCATATCACTTTCCCTCCTTTTTAACACCCAAAGGATAATAAGGTATCATATTTTGCTCCAGCCATTTCAGCGCTTCCACCGGCGTCATACCCCAGTTGGTCGGGCAGGTAGAAAGGACCTCTACCATTGAAAAACCTTTGCCGGCCAGCTGGATTTCAAATGCTTTTTTAATCGCCCTCTTGGCCTGATTTATATGTTTTATATCGTGCACCGAAACCCTTTCGATGTATGCCGAACCCTCAAGGGTTGCCAGCATTTCGCTCATTCTTATGGGATAGCCCGCCTTGCCAGGGTCACGCCCATAGGGAGTGGTGGTGGTCACCTGTCCAATAAGGGTGGTGGGTGCCATCTGCCCTCCTGTCATGCCGTATATGGCGTTGTTTATGAATATGACGGTGATGTTTTCACCCCGGGTGGCAGCATGCACTATCTCAGCCGTGCCTATGGCCGCCAGGTCCCCGTCTCCCTGGTAAGTAAACACAACCCTGTCGGGCAAAACCCGCTTTATACCGGTAGCCACAGCCGGCGCTCTACCGTGTGCGGCCTCCTGCATGTCACAATTGAAGTATTCATAGGCAAATACGGCACATCCCACCGGGGCAACCCCTATCGTCCTCTCACGGATACCCAATTCATCTATCGCTTCGGCCACCAACCTGTGAACTATGCCGTGGGTACAACCCGGGCAGTAGTGAAACGGCTTATCTGTCAGCGATTTGGGCCTGGTAAAAACCTTGGTCATCTTGAAACACCCCCTATGACCTTCTTGATCTCGGACAATATCGCATTGGGCTCGGGTACCATCCCGCCCGTCCTACCATAGAAGAACACCGGTTTTCTGCCATTGACGCTCAAGCGCACATCTTCCACCATCTGGCCCATGCTCATCTCCACCGACATAAAGGCCTTGACGTGTTCACGCTGAGCCCATTCTTCAAAGGTGCTGGTGGGGAAAGGCCAAAGGGTGATAGGGCGTATAAGCCCAACGTTCATGCCCTCCTGCTTTGCCTTCTGAATGACGCTCTTTACAATTCGAGCGGTGGTGCCATATGCTGCCACGATTATCTCTGCATCTTCGCAGTTGTAGCACTCAACCTTTACCTCGTTTTTCTTGATCTCTTCATATTTCTGATAGATTCTCTTTACATGCTCTTCCAGAGCCTGCGGGTCAATGAACAGCGAGTTTATAATATTTCTCGGCCGGTCTCCCGTATATCCGGTAGTAGCCCAGGTTTTTGGTGGCAGCTCCCGTTTACTGCTCAAAGGCCTGAATTCCACCGGCTCCATCATCTGTCCCAGCATTCCATCTCCCAATATCATTACCGGGTTGCGGTACTGGTCAGCTATATCAAAGCCTTCCATTACCAGGTCTACCGCTTCCTGTATTGTGGAAGGTGCCAGCACCACCAGGTGATAGTCGCCGTGGCCGCCTCCCTTTGTTGCTTGGAAGTAATCCGACTGCGCAGGCTGAATTCCTCCCAATCCCGGACCTCCGCGAACCATGTTTACCACAACGCAGGGAAGCTCAGCCCCCGCAATATATGACAACCCCTCCTGCTTCAGGCTTATGCCCGGACTGGAAGAAGACGTCATAACGCGGGCACCCGCACCCGCTGCACCATACACCATGTTTATGGCAGATACCTCACTTTCGGCTTGGATGAAACACCCGCCCACCTCTGGGAGCCTCTTGGCCATATACGCGGGGATCTCATTTTGCGGAGTTATGGGATATCCAAAAAAATATCTGCATCCGGCCTGGATGGCCGCCTCAGCAATGGCTTCATTGCCTTTCATCAACACTTTTGACATAAATACACAACCCCCATTTTCTTGCTTTTATTGCCTTGCATGACGCGTACCGGCTCGCTTTGCAGTATCAACTTGGCAGACAACTGATAAACCGCTTCAGTTCAACACAGTTAATCATCAATTGCCCTTGCACATATGGGCTTTTATCTGCCCGATACTGGTGTTGCACTGCGTAGTCCCTTTGCTAAATCCCGCACTCCACTTCTACTTCTCCACCTCAATAACCACATCCGGGCATATTCGCGCACAAAATGCACACCCAATACATTTATCCATCTCTATCACCGTAGCCGGGTGATACCCTTTGGAATTCATGCGATCACGAGCCATCACCACAATCCCCTTGGGACAAACCGTGGCGCATAGTTCACATCCCTTGCATCGTTCCTCATCAAAAATAACCCTTGCCATAAATATACCCCTCTCCTTAGAGAATTTTTAGCCTAAAATCTTAACTGATGTATTAAGTACATTAATGTCTATCTTGTCCTTCCATACAATCTTATTTTAAATGAATAAACGCTATTTTGCCAGCAATAATGCTGTGAACAACATTGTGAAAATCGTACCACACAAATCCATTAAGGCTAATGTCTTTATAAATCGCAATTTTCACGCTTTATTTATAATATCTTTATAATATACAAAGAAAAACACAGTACTTCACTCCACAATTACACCACTTCCATTTATTCACTAAAAACAATTTAAAAGAATCACAACGTTTACACCTCATCCTCGCGATCCCAGGGAGGATGGAGATAGATATCTATAGGGAATCCCTTTTTGTTGTACTGTTCCGGCAGTTGCTCAATAACCTCCGCGACACCGGAAATATAAGCAATCGGTATATTTAACTTTTCAGATACCTGCTCCACGATCTCCTGTCCTTCAAGCAAATGATTTAAATTTGTCTCATACATCAAATTGGTGTTGTTAATGAGGTCAGTAACTTTTAACCTTGAATGACTCTCAATAGCCTTAAGCATCTCTATGATCTGCTCAGGGGTACTGGACAGCGGCCTTCGCGCATTGATCACAAAAAACATTCGATAAGGCTCTTGCATGAAATAAGGATAGTATCGCCCCAGTGCCGTAGCCCCTATATCATCTCCACCTACATCGAAAATCACCTTGCTGTTTTTGCTTTGAAACACCGAATAAATTTCAGGGGGCAGCGACGGGACATCCACAGTAGTCCCAACAAAATTAGGCGACAAAAGCCTTATCCCCTCTTTTTCTAAAACATCCCTAACCTCGCTTGAACGAAAAAATGGATTCACGATATCCAGGTCCACAACAGTCACCGCCTGCCCCTGCCTGGCCAATTTTATACTATAGTTTATGGCCAGCTCAGTCTTGCCGCTACCGAAGTGACCTGTAAAAAGTATAATCCGCCTGTTTTCCTGTTGCATGTAGCATCCAACCCTTTCAGCTATAAAACAAATACATTTTCGATTATTTTATCACATTTTTTTGCATTATTCTATTAATTGTTTGTTCCTTTTGGTGAACTACCAACAACCTGTAAAGGTGATGGCTTCATGATTATAACCTTCCCCATATTTTCTGAACAGAAAAAAAGACCGCCATCCCTTTAATTACAAAATAACAGGATGACGGGTCTTCTTGTAATCATTACAACGTCACACCATTTTTGAAGATAGCGATTTCTCTGAATCCCATTTTTTCGGACTTTGTCGGCATGCCAGATGCCACCCTGATCACATAATCTATGAGTTCCTCGGTAAGCTGTTCCATGGTTTCCCCCGCAAGAAGCCTTCCTGCATCAAAATCCATCCAGTGGGGCTTCTTGTTAAATATCTCACTGTTGGTGGCAATCTTTATGGTGGGGACCGCCGTTCCAAGCGGCGTTCCTCGCCCTGTGGTAAACAAAACAATCTGGCATCCTGCTGATGCAAGCGCCGTTGAGGCCACCATGTCATTGCCCGGCCCGTAAAGCAAATTCAGCCCTTTTTCTCTTACCACATCACCGTAATCCAATACATCCACGACCGGGCTTGTCCCACCCTTTTGCGTACATCCCAGGGACTTTTCTTCAAGTGTAGTTATACCTCCCTTTTTATTGCCTGGAGAAGGATTTTCGTATATAGGCTGGTTGTAACTCATAAAGTATTCTTTGAAATCATTTATAAGCTTTACGATCTTTTTAAACACTTCCCTGTCTTTAGTCCTGTTCATCAGTATGGTTTCTGCTCCAAACATTTCCGGTACCTCGGTAAGCACGGCACTTCCACCACAGGCTATGAGTTTATCTGACAAAAAGCCAACCAGGGGATTGGCGGTAATCCCAGAAAATCCATCAGACCCTCCACATTTTAGGCCAATTACCAAATCGGAGATAGGGCACTCTTCTCTTTTAAACTGCACGGCATATTCAATGAGTTCACCGATAAGCTTTAGCCCTTCCTCAATCTCATCCTCCACTTCTTGAGCTATAAGAAATTTTACCCTGTTAGGGTTATACTCTCCCAGCACCTTTTTAAACTCCTCTATATTGTTGTTCTCACAGCCTAGGCCCAGCACCAACACTCCCGCGGCATTCGAGTGTTTAACCAGATTGGCCAGGATTTTTTGTGTATTAATATGATCCTTCCCCAGCTGAGAACAGCCATAAGGATGTTTAAATTCATATATACCGTCTATACCATCCGCATTCGCATATATCTCCCTGGCTTTCAACGCTATCAATTCAGCATTTCTGTTTACACAGCTTACAGTGGGAATTATCCAAATCTCGTTTCTTACACCCACCCTGCCATCGTTCCTGCGGTAACCCATAAAAGTCTTACAACATTCTTCATATTTAAATTCATTTTTTTGAGGACAGTATTCGTATTCCAAAATCTCTCCCAGATTAGTCTTCAAATTATGGGAATGAACCCATTGCCCTGCTTTTATGTCTTCAGTAGCATGGCCTATTGGAAATCCGTACTTTATTATATTTTCTCCCCTTCGGATATCCTTAAGTGCTATCTTATGTCCCCTTTCTATATCTTCAAGGGCAACAATGGAGGAAGCCCCTATTTTGAAGGCTTCCCCCTTGTTTATCCTCTCCAAAGCTACAGCTACATTATCACAAGGATTTATGACCAGCACTTTCATTTACCGGTTTCCTCCCTTCACCAACCGGTTCACCACGTCTTTGATTCCAGATACTGCTATCTCATACAGGTATTCACCCACCTTCTCGGCAAATCCCGGGATGGCATTCAAGTTCTCATTCCACAGTGCAGTATTACCAAGTATCCTCTTGGCAACCTCAAATGCAGACTGGCGGCTACCGTCAAACGCTTTCCAAACATTTTCATAAAATTCCAGGAGAGGGAGGTCATCCCTCATGATAAATTCTCCCTTTTCCCTATAGGCCCTCATAGCATTTCCTTCCACCTTACCGTCCTTATAAACCGCTATCAACGCTGCCATAGAAAATGTTAGCTTCTCGGGCAAATTGCCGTATTTACTGTAATATTCCTTGATGGACGGAAGTACCCTCGCCTTAAACTTGGACGTTGAGTTCAATAGAATGCTTATAAGATAATGCTTGATAAAGGGATTCTTAAACCTCTCTATAACAGCGTCGGCAAATTCTATAAGCATATTCCTGTCAAGGTCAATTGAAGGAATTATTTCATCGTATATGATGCTCCTTACATATTCGCCCATCACTTCATGATCCATCATCTCACCCACAGTTTCAAGCCCGTAAAGAAACGCTGCCGGGACCGACGACGTATGGGCACCATTTAATATCCTCACTTTGCGAGTTCTATATGGTGTCATGTCATCAGTCCATATAACATTAAGGCCTACTTTTGTAAAAGGCAGCTTTTCTGAGAGTTCTTTCGGACCCTCTATTACCCAGAGATGGAAAAGTTCACCTGTATCCAAAAGTTCATCTTCGTATCCCAGTTTTTCCCTTATTGCCTCTATTTCATCCTTAGGATACCCTGTTACCACTCGGTCCACCAAAGTGTTAAGAAAAATATTGTGTTCTTTTACCCATATCTTAAATTCTCCAGGTAAATTCCAGTCATCAGCAAGCTGCAATACTATTTTTTTCAGGTTATCGCCGTTCCTGTCTATAAGTTCGCAGGGTATTATTACCATTCCTTTTTCGGGGTCACCATTAAAATGTTTGAATCTGTGGTAAAGGTATGCCGTAAGCTTTCCAGGAAAAGAACGGGGCGGTTTCATTTCAATGCTGTCTTCTCTGTCATAGGCTATTCCCGCTTCGGTGGTATTGGATATCACAAACTCTATTTGGGGATTTTCAGCACATTTTATAAATTCGTCCCAATCCTTATAGGGATTTATTCCCCGGCTTACCGAGCTGATTATCTCCTTTATTTCCGTAGGTTTGCCATTCTTCAATCCCCTCAAAATCAGAGTATAAAGCCCATCCTGCTCATTTAATTTTTCAACAAGTCCTTCAGCAATGGGCTGTACAACCACCACACGCCCATTAAATAAACCTTTTTTGTTCATTTGATGAATCATCCAGTCCACAAAGGCCCTGAGGAAATTCCCTTCTCCAAACTGAAGAACTCTCTCGGGTAGATTTGCAGGATATTTTGGAACCTCAATATCATCAGGAAAGTTAAAGTTTCCTTTCAGTAGATTGCTGCAAAGCTTTTCCACAATTATTCCTCCTTAATTTTTTGATTTAAGCTGGATAAATTTTAAGCATCTGTTGTGAATTTTGTTATATTTTATTAAGAAATATAATAAATACCGTCAGCGACCCTCACATAAAAACGCCTTATTTAAGTCCATTTCCTATAGGAAAGCGCTTACCTTAAGAGTTTAACATTAATGCCCTGCAATTGTCAATTAGTAAGCCTCAAATAGAGCTTACTTTAAACTATAATGGCAAATATGAAATAATTCATCTACAAAAAGGATAGAGAGGGATTATTCATTACACAAAAAAACGGAAATAACAGAGGAAATCCAGAATTGAAGCATACAAAAGTTGTAAGGTAGACTAAACATAAATAATCCCCGCCTTTTTCAAGGTGGGGATTATTTTACACTTACGCATAAACCATTATCCTTTTAATCCGCTTGTACTAATTCCTTCTACAATGTACTTCTGAAACGCAATAAACAATATAACAACTGGTACGAGGGATAAAGCCGACATGGCAAACATAGCTCCCCAATTAGTAACAGCTGCAGGATCAGAAAACATCCTTAACGCCAAGGAGACTGTGTACTTTCCGGGAGTTTGCAAATACAACAAAGGTCCAAAGAAATCCTGCCATTTCCAATAAAATGCAAAGATTGCAGAAGTCATCAGTGCTGGAACTAACAGTGGTACAATAATTCTGAGGAAAATTCCCATATGGTTACATCCATCGATAGTAGCTGATTCATCTAATTCTTTAGGGATTCCCTGAATAAATTGCATCATTAAAAATATGAAGAAAGGTAATCCAAAGAAAGCAGGAACAATCAGGGGTTTAAAAGAATCTATCCATCCTAATTTGCTAAACATAATATATTGGGGAATGATCAATACCTGAGAAGGTAACAGCATAGTAGTAATCATACATCCAAACAATATCTTCTTTCCCTTAAACCGAATACGCGAAAATCCATACGCAACAAATGCCGATGATACAACCTGACCAATGGTTGTTAAAGTAGCTACAATAAAGGAATTTTTAAAAAAAACAGCAAAAGAAATTCCTCCAAATCCTTTCCACCCCTCTATATAATTACTAAATTCCCACTGTGTAGGGATTAAATGATGAGCTCTTTGAAAAATATCGGCATGTCCCTTAAAAGAACTACTTATAAGCCACAATACCGGATATAGCATAAAAAACCCAAATATCCATATAAAAGCATGATATAAAAGAGTATTAATATATCCCTTTTTTTTCATTTTCATATTACCATTCCCCTTTTGATTCGTAATATACCCAATAATTTGATGATTTAAAGATAAGTGCTGTAAATACCCCAATAATCAATAAAAGTACCCATGCCATTGCGCATCCATACCCCATGTCATAAAACTTAAAAGCCTTTTCAAATAGGTATAACGCATAAAATAAAGTTCTATCAAAGGGGCCTCCACCAGTAATAAGATAACTCTCAGTAAACGCCATAAATCCACTTATGGTTTGCATAATAAAATTAAAAAATATAATAGGTGTTAACAACGGCATAGTAATTCTAATAAACCTCTGCCAGCTATTAGCTCCATCAATATAAGCAGCTTCATAATAACTTATTGGAATCTGTTTCAGCCCAGCAATAAAAATGAGCATAGGGGAACCAAATTGCCATGCAGCTAATAAAATAAGAGTCCACATAGCAGTGTGTGGGTTTCCTATCCAACCAATTCCTTTATCAATAACTCCTAATTCAATAAGAATAGAATTCAAGGCACCATTAACCCCAAATAACTGCCGCCACATCACTGCTACGGCTACACTTCCTCCAATGAGAGAAGGAATATAAAAGGCCGCACGATATACGCTTACCATTTTTCTATCTTTCACAAGAAGCACAGCTATAAAAAGCGCAAAGATCAAGCGCAAAGGCACGGCAACAAAAACATAAGAAAAGGTTGCTTTCAATGCACTTATATAACGCTCATCATGTAGGAACATGGTTTTGTAATTTTCTAGCCCAACCCATTTGGGTGGCGACACGAGATCATATCGTGTAAATGATAATACAAAAGATGCCCCAATTGGAATAACAGTAAATAAAATAAAACCAATAAGCCATGGAGATATAAAAGCATAACCGGCTAGATTATTATAATCATTTCTTCTTTTTCTTTGTTTATTCAACCCTTTTGCAAATACCATTAAAAGTGCCCCTTTCTATAACTTAGAAAATTAAGGTTTAAAAGGTTTAGTTAGATATGGTTTGCACAAAGTACAAACCATATCTAACTAACTCTTATTATTACTGAGCACTCTTTGCTAAAATCTTATTAGCTTCTTCTCTAAATTTTATAGCTGCCTCTGCTGGAGTAAGCTGTCCATATAGCATTTGTGCTTCTAAATTCTTCAAAAGCTTGTCTACTTCTGGATGCCCTGGAGGATCTGGCGGATCTATTGGGCTACTGTTCGAAATAACTACCTCCATGAAATTAAACAGTTCTTTCTGCGCATCATTCAACAATGGCATTAAGGCTTCCCGCACTTTAGAGGAAATAGGAACACCACGTTCTGCCATCAAAACCTTATTTGCTTCTATATCGTTAGTAAAATAATTCACAAACTGTACAGCTTTATCTTTGTTTTTGCTAGTAGCTGCCACCGAGAAAAATTGACTAGGTTTCACATACATTCCTTCCTTAACCTGGTCTTTATGTTTAGGAAGTAATGCCAATTTAAGAGGTCGATTAGCAGCTTTTACCATAGCAACAATCTGGTTAGCATGAACTTCTGCCATAGCCGCTTTTTTGGTGACAAGGAATTGGTCCTCTACCGATTTAACTTCTAAGCTTTCATCCGGCATGGGTAGCGCCCCTTGCTTTACTAATTCTAACTCCATTGTAAAAAATTCCTCAAAAAGCTTATCATCACTATAATCTAACTTAGTTCCGTCATCGGAGTACAATTTCTGTCCATGTTGACGAATATAATGTTTTAACCCGTGAAAATAACCACCAGGGAAAGTGTTATCGGCATAAATACCTAATTTTTCATGTATTTTTTTAGCAGCATCCATATAATCTTCCCATGTCCAATCAGGTGTCGGTTCTGGAACACCTGCTTGTTGGAACAAAGCAGGGTCATAGGCAATACAAGGAGCATTAGAACCCAAATTTATTCCATAAAGTTTGCCATCTACCTTCCCACCTACTATACTACTCTCATCCACATCCGACAAATCTAAAATTCCCCGTTCTACATAGGGGTCTAATGCCTCTAAAAGTCCCTTTTTGGCATACTGTGCTAGATATTGATAATCCTGTTGAAAAACGTCAGGCAAGGTGTTTGCAGCCGCTAGAGCTGCTACTTTCTCCCAATATCCATCCCATCCGGAAAATTCATATTGAATAGAAACATCGGGATTCTTTTCCTCAAACATTTCAATAACTTTTATTGTCCTATCGTGTCTATCTTGAGAACCCCACCAAAAAATACGCAGCTCAGCTTTTTGACTCCCAGCATTCTCTTTTGACTCATCCTGTTTTGGTTCATCCTGCTTTTGCTGATCCCCTGTAGTTGTACCATCGGTATCTTTAGTCGGCTGACTTTGCCCACATGCTGTCAATACCATTGTCATGACCAGAATTGCAATGATTAATAAACCCCACCATTTCTTCATTATACACACCCCTTTTATTTTTAATTGAAGCCTTTACACAATTGATTTTATCGGATGGGTACAAAAATTTAAATAAACTCAAACTTCGCAGTTAAATATTGACTGCTAGACCTTGAAAAATCAATAATTCAGCCAATTTATATACCTATTAAGATGCTTTTTTATACTCCA
>NZ_FOXR01000045.1:0-12010 GCF_900115765.1 Caldicoprobacter faecalis
AAAATTTCAGAATCAATGGTAATATTGTATTGAGCCATTTCTCATCCCTCCAGTTAGTTTTGGTTTTTACATTTTAATTCTAACCAGAGGGGTGGGGGTGGCTCAACCCCTTTTTACACAATTATATGGACTTAACTGCTGCTCTTTTGGACCTCTATCTCGAGGTCTCCCTGTACATCATCGCCCTTATTCTCGATATCCACCGCAATAGGAGTCCAGTTTCCAAGACTGAAGCGCCCTTCAAAGCCCATTTTGGCTTCCATGACGATACCATTGTCGTCATCGGCATGTGCAACGCTAAAGTTGTCCGAACCTAACTGCATCAACAGCGTTAAAAAGGCAAATACCATTATCGTTACTCTTTTCACACCATTCCCTCCACCCAGAATCTATTTGCTACGTTACATTTCTCACTCGCCTATTCGATACGGTCAGGCATACTACCTATTTCTTCTCCCTTTCATAGATTATATCATCAATTACATCTCAAAAAACAAATAAATGATAAAAAATTTGTTAAAAATGATTTAAAAAGTAAATTGAAAATTTAACTTCCACCCCCATGGCTATGAAATGTGGAACTTAATCATGCAAATCAATATGTGGATTTTAATCCTGCAAGATGATATACTACTTCTTCTAAGTATTACCCTTTACAGCAGTGCCTGCCTCAAATAGAAAGGGGCAATTATCATGCCTAAGTTTTAAACACCTTACACTCACTGGGGGGAAGGCTATTGAGAATTATCTCAACAATTCTCTATCCTTCAAAGCCATTGCAACAGACCTTGGTCGGGATTGTACTACTATATCTAAGGAAGTTAGAAAACATATTACACAGAAAAAGACAGGGGCGTACGGCAGAGCATTTAATAATTGTGTCCATCGATTTGACTGTACTCATTCCTATCTCTGTGACAGCGGTAATTGCAGGAATCGTTATTGCCGTTTCTGCTCTAAATGTTACCTGGTGTGTCCTGACTATGAGGAATATATGTGTCCTTTGCTTTCAAAACCACCTTATGTATGTAATAGCTGCAAAAATCTTAAAAGCTGTACACTTAAAAAATCCTTCTATGTTGCAGAAGATGCTCATCAAAAGTATAAACTATTACTCTCTGAATCACGAAGTGGAATATCTGTTGACGAGGAAGAGATTCTACGGCTTGATAACATCATAAGTCCCCTCATTAAAAAGGGACAGTCTTTACACCATATCTGTTCTAATAACAGGGATGTTATTATGCACAGCGAAAGGACTATCTATAACTATGTTGATTATGGGCTTTTTACTGCTAGAAATATCGATCTTCCGAGGAAAGTAGTATATCGGCCAAGGAAGAAATCAGCTGACCATTTTAAAGTTGATAAATCCTGCAGAGTTGGTCGTACCTATGAAGACTTTCTTAACTTTTTAAAAGAACATCCTGATACACCTGTTGTTGAAATAGATACTGTAGAAGGCACAAAAGGTGGGAAGGTCCTCCTTACAATACACTTTATCGGTTCTCAGTTTATGCTGGCATTTATACGAGATGCCAACACTTCTCAGTCTGTCATTGATGTTTTTGAACAACTTTACTTAAAACTGGGTTTGGAAGTTTTTTAAAAGCTTTTTCCAGTTATACTTACGGACAATGGCAGCGAGTTTTCTAATCCTACTGCTATTGAGTTTGATAAAGCTGGGAATCGAAGAACCTATATTTTCTATTGTGACCCTTCTTCCCCATATCAAAAAGGTGCAGTAGAAAACAATCATGAATTAATCCAGAGAAGATATTCAATATGAGACAAAAAGAAATAACCCGTCTTAGAGTCACCGAACAATCTATCGACAAGGTCATAACAATCAAAGAAAATGCTGGACTTTGTGGAAGATTTGCTTGACTGGTTAATTACTGGACTTTAATTTTTCCTGCCATATTTTGGCTTTTCCCAAAATTTTAAAAGCAAAGGATACAAGAGCATACACAATCAATGTATTTATGAATAGCAAGCCTAAATCAATCTTGAGAGATTTATAAAAGTTCAATAAGGTTAATGACCTGTAATATACAGTAAGCCAGTTAAGCGGAAATTCTACTATATAACTTATACTAGTCTTTTCTATGCTATTAATAGACAACAAAACGGTTATCACCACGTTTATAAGAAGCTTATAGTTCATCTCATCTTTGCAATCATAAAATATCCTTGAGCCTCTCCAAAGGCTTGGATAGGGGTAAAAATATCAATGCACCCACCAAGGCCTGGCCTATGTTGGCAAAGAAGTTGGGGATGTTGGCCCGCCAATCCACTATCCTGACTATATACACCTCAAATACATAATACCCCACTGCCATCCACAGCCCAGCAAGGGCAACCCCCAGCAACTTTCTCCTCCAAGACACCCTGCCCTGTGGCACATACAGAAAATAGCCGGCAATACCACCCATTATGCCTTTTATAACGAAGGTGGCAAACATATAGAGCGGATAGCCAAGGTACAGGTCAGACAAAAACGAACCCAAGCCGCTTACCACCGCTGCCATATGCGGTCCCAGAACCAGCCCGCTTAAATAGATTATGCTATCACCGGCGTGATAATAAGCGGCCCTTGCAAAAGGAGAAGGTATCTTGGTAAATGCCGTCACCACAAATACCAAAGCTGCCAAAATCCCTGCCAATACCAGTTTTCGTACGCTCCATGAGCCCATCTCTCATCTACCCCCTGTGCTTAATTAAGGCCTTAGTGTGGCAGGGACATCCATCAGGTAAAACTCCTCTCAGGATAATCCCTGCCACCCCGTCTTGTTGGTATTATACCCTTATTTGGGCTTATGGAGCAAATAACCAATACTTATACTCCATCGCAAATAGTATTATAACGATACAATTATTACCCTTATCCTCAAGGTATACACCCTACACATAATCTTCATCAAAGCTATACAACCATCACTCCTCATCTCTTGTAGTATTGTATCCCAGCAGCTTCACAATCTCCACCACAACCAGCCGTGCCAGAGCAAGAATTGCGACCCATATCCAGTGTTTTAAGTTAAGAGCAGTCACATTAAAAACATCCGAGAGGAAAGGCACTGCCATTACTAAAATCTGAAGCAACCCTGAAATAGCCATGGCTCCTACCACATAACGATTTGTCAAAAATCCAATCTTAAAAATGGAATACTTGTTAGAGCGCACATTCAGCACGTGCACCAGCTCTCCGAAGGTAAGGGCTGCAAAAGCCATTGTTCGCCCAATATCTAGGCCATCTCTGAGGCCTATTGTAAAAGCCGTTAAGGTCAAAACGCCCGTCAAAAAGCCCTGATAAACAATGCGCCTTACCATACCCCTGCTGAAAATTCTGGCATTTGGGTCTCTGGGCTTTTTGTCCATTATATCCCGCTCAGCTGGTTCCATCCCCAGAGCCAGAGCAGGAAAGCTATCGGTCACCAGATTAATCCACAGTATATGTATGGGCAGCAGCGGTTCCTCCCAATTTAACATGGTGGCAATGAATATTACCAGTATTTCTCCCACATTGCACGAGAGCAGATACTGGATTGCCTTCAGAATATTAGCAAATATTATCCTTCCTTCCTCTACCGCCGCGACAATGGTAGCAAAGTTGTCATCGGTAAGCACCATGTCAGCAGCTTCTTTTGCCACATCAGTACCCACCTTGCCCATGGCAGCGCCAATATCGGCGATTTTAAGAGCGGGTGCATCGTTGACCCCATCCCCCGTCATGGCCACTATCTCGCCCCAGGCCTGCCATGCCTTCACAATTCTCACCTTGTGCTCGGGGGAGACGCGGGCATACACGGAAATATCCTTGACGCGTTCCTTGAACTCCTCGTCGCTTAGCCGATCCAGTTCAACGCCGGTGATGGCTTCCTCATCGCGCTCCAATATCCCCAGCTGACGTGCAATGGCCACAGCCGTTATCTTGTGATCGCCCGTAATCATAATAGGTTTTATGCCCGCTCTCTGACATATCTTTATGGCTTCCTTTGCCTCCGGCCGCGGCGGGTCGATCATCCCCACCAGCCCAACGAAAATCAGGCCGTTTTCCAGTTCTTTTTCCTTATCTGTATAATTCAAATCATCCAGGTCTTTGTATGCCATGCCCAAAACCCTCAGAGCGCGGGAGGCCATGTCATCGTTGGCCTTTTGAATCTGCTGCAGGTGGTCCTCCGATATGTCTACGACCTTTCCATCCAGCAATATCCTGTTACACCGCAAAATGAGCCGGTCAGGAGCACCTTTGGTAAATACGCGGTACCCGTTTTCCAGCTTATGTACCGTTGTCATAAGCTTTCTCTCTGAATCAAACGGCAGTTCATCTACCCTGGGCAGATTCGTATCTAAGACATCTTTATCCAGCCCGACTTTTAAACCGAGTTGTACCAAAGCCGTTTCGGTGGGATCCCCAATGGTCTTTTTCTTTTCGCCCTCGACCACCATCTGCGTATCGTTGCACAAAACACCCGTTGTCACCAGCAATTTAAGGTGGTCATCAAGACTTTTTTCTTTTTCAAGCTTATGAGTGCTTAAAAATTGGCCATTGTAATACACCTGCTCCACCGTCATGCGGTTTTGTGTCAGCGTTCCCGTCTTATCCGAACATATGATGGTGGCGCTGCCAAGAGTCTCCACCGCTGGCAGCTTGCGTATAATGGCATTGCGCCTGGCCATGCGCTGTACCCCTACTGCCAGCACTATTGTCACTATAGCCGGGAGCCCTTCAGGTATAGCAGCCACTGCAAGGCTGACAGAGGTCAAGAACATCTGGAAAATCTCTTTGCCGTAGAGTATGCCCACAATGAATATGACACCGCATATGGCCAGGGCCGCTGTTCCCAGGGTCTTGCCTACAACCTCCAAACGCTTTTGAAGGGGTGTCACGGTCTCCTCACTGGTCTGTATCATCTCGGCGATCTTGCCCATCTCGGTATTCATGCCTGTGCCTACCACTATGCCCTTTCCCCTGCCATAGGTCACAATGCTGCCAGAGTAGGCCATGTTCACCCTGTCGCCAAGGGGTACGTCCTCTTTTTCCAGCTTTTGGCTGCACTTTTCAACCGGCACCGATTCGCCGGTGAGCGCCGCTTCCTCTATCTTCAAGTTGGACGTCTCTATAAGCCGGATATCGGCGGGAACAAAGTCGCCGGCCTCAAGCACCACCACATCCCCTGGAACCAGCTGTGATGCCGGGACCACATCGGGCATCCCATTCCTTATGACCTTTGCTGTGGGGGATGCCATTTTCTTTAAAGCCTCCAGGGACTGTTCAGCCTTGTTCTCCTGTACCACACCTAGAACGGCATTCAATACAACGATGAGCAGTATGATAATCGCGTCAGTTATCTCGCCGAGCAAACCCGAGATAATGGCCGCCACTATCAAAACTGCAATCATGAAATCCTTAAACTGGTCCAGGAACATCTGAAAAATCGTCCTTCGCCCTTTTTCCTCCAGTTCATTAGGGCCATACTGTTCCAGGCGGCGGTATACCTCGTCTTTGGAGAGGCCTTTCGAAAACGAAGTTGAAAGCTTCTCTTCAACCTCTTCCTTAGATAAAACATGCCATGCCATTTTTTCCATAAAAATTTACACCCCTCTTGCTTTTGTTTTTGCCACTGTTAGTATTTTGTACAGCTTAACTTATAATACATCTTTGCATACTACTCGGATCGATAATCGCCATAAGATCTGCATAGGTACCTATATAGCTGCTTCATCTTTTTGTACGCCATCTTTTGGAAAGACCAAGCGATTTGAAAATTAAAAACCTTTATCTGACAGCCCTTGGCCAGACAAAGGTCTCATCCTCAGACTTTAAGTCTGCCTTCCAACCGGGCACTGCATAAATTCACTCATAACGCAGTACCGTAATGACGATTGGAAGCATTGCCCTGCTAAAATTCAACCCAGGACAATGGATTACTCCCCTTTACAGTTTCTAGTTTTTAATATTATTATAAGAAAAATTTAGCGCTGTCAATACGCATGAAGCCGGAAAAAACCTTATAATTCTTGTCTGATGCTCTTTTACACTTACCAGTAAAAGATTTTGCCAAAATACATATTGACAATGATTATCATTTACATTAAAATGGAGTTGAAAAAATCAGAGTATTTTACTATGGATTCTAATTGATAATGATTATCGCTTTCAGTTAAGTGATTGGTAGTGTGCACATGCTTTCTATGGTGAAACGTTTCAAAATAAACAATGATGTCTTAAGGTACCAATCATACACTTAGAAGGGAGAGCTGTTATGACGCTGGATCAAGTAAATAAAGGACAAAGGTTTCAAATAATATCAATTCCAGACAAGCACATCAGCGCACAGGCCATACGCCTGGGCATATACGAAGGTGCCAGGCTCACCTGCGTGTATAAATTCCCCGCCGGGCCGGTAATCATCCAAAACGGTATGCAGGAGATAGCTATAGGCAGGGGCCTAGCCAAGAAGATACAGGTACAACTGCTAGACAAGGGGGATGTGAAGCAATGCAGTGCCATAATATGACCGAAAAAATCGATATAAACAAAGAAGCAAAGAAGATCGTACTGGTTGGAAATCCCAACGTAGGAAAATCGGTATTCTTCAACGCCCTCACAGGGTCATACGTGGATGTATCCAACTTTCCTGGAACCACGGTAGACATAAGCTCGGGAAGATACAAGGACATGGTGGTAATGGATACGCCGGGCGTTTACGGAGTATCCTCATTTAACGACGAAGAGCGGGTTGCTAGAGATGTTATACTGTACGCCGACATCATTCTAAACGTGGTTGACGCTCTACATATAGAGCGTGACCTGTTTCTCACACAGCAGATTATAGACATGGGCAAGCCGGTGGTAGTAGCCCTCAATATGATGGATGACGTCAAGAAAAACGGCATAGAGATCGACATTGATAAGCTATCCCAGGAGCTTGGGGTACCGGTAATTCCCACTGTTGCCGTAAAAGGCGAAGGTATTGAAGAAGTAAAGGAGGCACTTGACCGCGCAAGGACCGGTAACAGGCTTCCCATAGTTGAGGAAAACCTGCGCGCTGTTCGCCATATGGTAGACGAGGACTCCGAGGCCCTGCTGGTGCTGGAGGAAGACGAAAACATCATTGCCCGCCACAACATAAGTGGAGTCAAAGGGATGAGGGAGCAAATCTATCAAGCAAGGCGTGAAAGGGTCGACGAAATAGTCAAAAAGGTGGTACACCACACCAACCGCGGCGCTTCTTTCTCCGTGAAATTAGGAAGATGGATGTTATCCCCTTTGACAGGTATCCCGATTCTGCTGGTCGTGCTATGGCTTGTCTATGAATTCGTGGGAGTATTCGTGGCACAGACGGTGGTTGGGTGGACCGAAGAAGTGATCATGGGTGAATATTATTATGAATTCATAATGAAGACGCTGGAGCCCTTACTTGGTACAGAGAGCCTTTTGGCCCAGCTGCTCATTGGTGAATTTGGCGTTCTCACCATGACGCCCATCTATGTATTCGGACTTCTGCTACCTCTTGTAGTAGGGTTTTACTTGGTGCTTTCCATCATGGAAGACTCAGGATATCTCCCCAGGGTAGCGGTGCTCACCGACCGAAGCTTAAACTTGCTTGGATTAAACGGACGAGCCATCATACCCATAATACTGGGGTTCGGTTGCGTTACCATGGCCACCATCACGACGCGCATACTCGGTTCCAGGCGTGAAAGGTTCATAGCTACCATGCTTCTGGGCCTGGCCATTCCCTGCTCTGCTCAGCTGGGAGTAATAGCCGGATTGCTGGGGCCGTTGGGCATTAAGATGGCCGCTCTTTATGTATCAGTAATATTTATAGTCTTCGCGCTCACAGGTACCCTTTTGAATAAGGTTGTTCCCGGAAAGTCCACCGACCTTATGATAGACCTTCCTCCGCTGCGCCTGCCGCGCATCGAGAACGTCCTTAAAAAGACATACGTCAAATCAAAGGTCTTCATCACCGAAGCCGGTCCACTCTTCCTCCTGGGCGCCGTCATAATCACTCTGCTGCAGTACACCGGAATTTTAGACCTGATAGCCAACGGGTTTGCGCCCATCACAGAAGGATTTTTAAAGCTTCCACGTGAAACGGCTGTCGCCTTCATCATGGGGATAATCAGAAGGGACTTTGGCGCCGCTGGCCTGAACGACATGGTGTCAAGAGGCCTGCTGAATTCATCTCAGGTGGTGGTGGCGCTTATAGCCATAACCCTGTTTGTTCCCTGCATAGCCGCCATCATGGTGATTTTCAAAGAGAGAGACTGGAAGGAAGCCCTTCTGATATGGTTAGGGAGCTTCGCAATCTCATTTTTAACAGCAGGAATAGTAGCGCAAGTCATAATATGATCTTGTTAGTGTAAAAAGTCTAGTTTGCTGCTTAAAACGAAATCCGCTTTGCCTTTTTATGCTTTTCGTAGGCTCATTTAATTTGCAATCGCACAATTAAAGTTTATGCTCAATTGAAGAACTTATTGTGAGGTGTTGAATATGCATGTACAGTGTCCCACCTGCAAGATGCTGGTTGATATAGAAAAATACCATCGGTGCCCCAGATGCCACACCTTTGTCCTGCAGCTTTCGGGCTGCGCCGGTTGCAATGGCTGCTCGTTTAAAGCGCTGTGCCCGTCAAAAAACAAGCCAAAGAAAAATAGCGATCCCGCTTCCTCATAACTCTTGCATGAAAAGCTAGAAAAAGTAAGCACTGGCCTTTCGACCAGTGCTTACTTTAAAACAGAATGTTCAATCCTTGGTGCAGAAAACGCCGTCATTTCGGTGCAGCTTATCCACGATACACAGCACAAAAAGCACCAATGATATGATCATGAGGCTTGTGAAAAAGGCACCGATCCCTACAAGGATGACTACAGATATAAATGCTGGGTTGAGCACTATAGAAAGGGCTGCCAGTGCGGAAATCAATGTTCCCAAAATGCCTGCCATCAAACAAGAAATATGGCGTTTGAGGCATTTTGATAAGATCTTTGATTCGGTGTACACCGCCAAAAACACCGCTATTACCAGGATGACCAAGGTCAAAACGGCCAATCCAAATGCAATCCATACAGCTGTTACAATATTGGGGATAAATCCCAACGCAAATAATATGCCAATGATTACCCCTATGGCTATGCTTGTAAGGACGCCAATAAACCCACAAGCCGTAGAATTATATTTTCCGTTATAGCTCACGGTAACTTCCCCCCTTTTTCAATAATACGTCGCATGCGTGACGTATATGCTAATATATCTATTCTTATATCTATTCTACTAGACCCAATTATGTTACAAAAATATATAAAAAAGTATATCTACACAAAATAAAAAAACACGATACAGCGAACCTAAAACAACAGAGTAAGAACTTATAACAAAAGTTTAGAGAGGAGGCAGCAGCATACCCTTTTACCTGCTGGCATGAGATGAAACTGAACTATGATATGCATTATGGCACTTTTATATGCAGACCCAACAGGTTTATCGCCCACGTAAATATATCAGGAGCAGAAGCGGTCTGCCACGTCCCCAATACCGGACGGCTCAAAGAGCTACTGTACCCTGGTGCAGAGGTGGCCGTTTCTTACCACGCTTCATCCAACCGGAAAACCAAATATGAATTACGGATGGTAAAAAAGAAGGGAAGCTGGGTGTCCATAGATTCCCAGCTTCCCAATGCCCTGGCCGTTGAGGCTATATCAGCCGGAACCATCAGCGAGCTGAAAGGCTACAGCGCCATAAATAGAGAAATAATCTACAACAGCAGCCGTTTTGACCTGCAGCTTATCGGAAAGGACATTTGCTTTGTTGAAGTAAAAGGGGTCACTTTAGAATTAGACGGCTGGAGTTACTTCCCCGACGCCCCTACAGAACGAGGCCGCAAACATATCGACGAATTAATACGTGCAACACAAAATGGTCATCGCGCGGTTTTGCTTTTTGTGGTTCAGATAGAATATGCAAAAGGCTTTAGCCCCAATGCCCTTATGGACCCCGCATTTGCACAAAAGGTCAGGGAAGCCGCTGAGGCTGGGGTAGAGGTTTTAGCGTATAGATGTTCGGTATCGCCGTATGAAGTAAAAATCACAGAAAAAATACCTGTAAAAATATAAGCGAAGTAAAAGCTCCGAAATACTCCAACATCTCACAGCCACTTGACAAACCAGTCATACGCTTTTCTCCCTGATATCTGATGCTGGCCTTCAAAGAAGTCCTTATCCAGTCTCTCCCGCGCTCCCAAAATTTCATATATTCTCTCCAATTTAGAGAAAGCCTTTTCAGCAGCTGCTATGGGAAATATAGGGTCCAGAGTACCTGACTCGATAAGCAGAGGCCTTGGAGCGATGAGACCAATTATATCGGGCATTTCGGCATATTGGATTATTCCGGGTATAAAATTGTCTATGCAATGGTATATGGACATTACGCTGTCCTTAAATGTATTTGCATAGCCGCTGATGACCGCAACCTTGATCCTCTCATCTATGGCGCTTGTGAAGGCGCACACCAATCCTCCCCCCGAGATGCCCATGCAGCCCACTCTGTCAGTATCGACTTCGCTGCGGGTTAAGAGGTAGTCTATGGTACGCATGACCTCATACACTCGTATCCCAGCCATTGTCTTACCCATCATCAACAAATTGGTCGATATCTTGTAGCAAGAACTTTCACCCTTATGCGCTTTACGCGCGTCCTCCTCAAGCGTCCTGTCACCAAACCCAAGCAGTTCGGGCGCTATGACTAAAAATCCCCTCTTTACCAGCTCCACAGCAAAATTCTTTTGATATCCAGCATCGCCGATCTTTTCACTGCCATCGAAATTGAGCCCCACCACATCCTTACTTCCGTACCCATGGCCATGGCATGCTACAACAGCTGGCAACCTGCCGGCTACATTTTTGGGGATCAATACATACGCCAACATCTCTAAATCTTCCATAGTGGTAAATGCCACCCGCTGTCTTATATAGCCATCAAGCTCTTTTTGTTCCACAATTCGAGGATTTAAGTCCACTTTTTCCTCCGGAAATCCGCCCAGGCATTCCACAAACACCTTCTTTAAATTATTACGCCATATCTCCCACTCAGATATGGTTTTAGCATTAAAGCTGTATTCGGGCCTGATAGAGCTGTACAACCGTTCCAGAAATTTATCAGGTCTCAACGCCATATTCTAACCTCCTTTCACTCACCATAAATACGTCTAGTTATCTCTCAATTCTAGCCGATCAAATGCTAAATTAGCAAAGGCTAAAAATGCAGCTGATTCCAGAAACATCATAACTGCTGCCGCCAAAACCCCTATCCCCATGCTATCTGTTGCCATTCCTAGAGGTACCGCCACCGCTCCTGCTGGTAGAAGTATCACAATAAACCCTAGCCACTTCACCACTGGCATAATTGACATAAGGTCTGTTTTAGAAGGCAAAACAAGTTGCAACAATAAAGAAGAATAATTCTGCAGAGTTGCAACGCCCATTATAAATAGAATTGAAGCAATGATGTTTAACATGCCCGGTTTTATAAAAATTGAAAGAGGTACAATCATTGCAACAGCTCCTATAAATGTTTTTTTAATACAGTCACCGTACTAACCGCTACCAATTTTTTAATTCCATCACCCGGTATTATATATATGTACATCCTTTTAAGCTCCGAAACCACAGCCGAAATTGTACTCGTTCCCAGCCAGACCCCGTAGGCATACATGAAGGCACCAACAAATATCAAATCTCTATCATTAAGGTCGTACGCTTCCAGGTGCTTTAAAGCAGTGTTTTCCCAATCATCAAGATTGTAAGCAAGGGCGATAAACTTCATGTGTTCCCACACCTTGACTTCTCCCCGCCCTGGAAGGGGCGAGGATTCTTGACAGCTCCGAATTTCAGGCCGTCTTCCCTACTGGGTGGATATTCCACTCAATAGGGCAACACAGGTGTGGTGTGTACCTCACACCTGTGGGGCAAGCCAATAGCCCTACTACCAGGCTTAAAGAGC